>JAIDKZ010000040.1:20127-23233 GCA_029051735.1 Anaeroplasmataceae bacterium
CTTGTTTACTTTTCTTTTTTGATTTATATTTTCCATTTAGCTTTAAATTCCAAATTCAAAATATGAAGATAAAATACAATTCTGTAATGAAAATAACATATCATACAAATAATATAATGGAGAAGCAGCCAAGATTTATTTTAAATTCGATTCTTAGATGTTGATTTAAAAACATAATTTGGGAGAAGTTATGAATTTAAATATTTAAGGAGAGACAATATGTGTGGAATTGTTGGATATATAGGCAGTAAAGATGCAAAGGATACTGTCTTATCAGGTTTACAACAATTGGAATATCGAGGATATGATAGTGCTGGAATTGCACTTGTTCATGATCATGAAATAAAAATCTATAAGGATCAGGGAAGGGTTGATCATTTGCGAGAAATTTGCAATGTATCTTTCTCTTCTAATCTTGGAATTGGTCATACAAGATGGGCCACTCATGGGATTCCTAATAAACTGAATTCTCATCCTCATATTTCAAATAACGAAAGATTTGTTCTTGTACATAATGGAGTTATTGAAAATTATAAAAAATTAAAATTAACTTATTTAAATGATTATAAATTTTATAGTGAAACAGATACAGAAATAATTGCAAATCTTATTGAGTATTTTTCTAATCAAGGAAAAGATACTAGAGATGCAGTATTAACTGCAATTAGTGAATTAGAAGGATCTTATGCTTTACTTGTGATTGACAAAAAAGATACAAATAAAATTTATATAGCTAAAAATAAAACCCCTTTAATTGTTGGGACTGGAGAAAGCGGTATTACAATTGCTTCAGATGTAATTCCTTTAGCAGGGCATTGTAAAAATTATATTAGTTTAGAGGATAAGACTTTTGGCTATGTAACAAGTGATGAAATTCATTTATTTAACTATTTTAATAAAGAAATTTCTTTTGATATGAAACAATTAGATATTAGTAGCAATGCATTTGGCAAAGGTGATTATGATCATTTCATGCTAAAAGAAATTCATGAACAACCTTCTATTATTAGGCATTTGGTACAAGAGTATTTCGATAAGGAAAAAATCAATATTAGTACAGAAATTATTCAATGCATTAAAAACTGTACAAAAATTAACTTAGTTGCTTGCGGAACATCTATGTATGCTTCTTATATGGCAAAATACTATTTTGAAAAGCTTTGTAATATTCCGTCTGAGGTTTTTGTGGCAAGCGAGCTTGTCTACTCTAGTCCTTTGATTTTGGATAAGCCATGTTTCATCTATTTATCTCAAAGCGGAGAGACAGCGGATAGTATTGCAGTGATGAAGAAATTTATGGATAAAGGATTTCCGAGTATAGCGATAACGAATTCTGTTAATTCCACTATGGCAAATTTAGCAACATATCATTTAAATATTTTTGCTGGTAAAGAGATTGCGGTTGCATCAACAAAGGCTTATATTGCTCAAATCGTTGTTTGTGCAATTTTAGCTAAAGCTGTGAGTGGGCAAAAAACAAATTTGAAAAATAATTTAAGTAAAGCAGCTTTAGCAATTGAAAAGATTTTAGAAGATAAAATTTTAATTAAAAATATTGCAAAAGAAATTGTTAAAGCCAATGATTTGTTTTATATTGGTAGAGGAATTGATTATTGGGTTTGCTTAGAAGCAGCATTAAAGTTAAAAGAAATTAGCTATATTCATACAGAAGCATTTTCTTCTGGGGAATTGAAGCATGGAAGTATTGCTTTAATAGATCAAGGGGTTCCTGTAATTGCGATTTGTACACAAGAAGGGACGAATAGTATTGTCAGAAGCAATTTAATTGAAACAAAATCTAGAGGAGCAAAGGACATTGTTTTTGCGATGGAATCTATGAGTGAGGCCTCTGATGATTTTATTATTCCAAATGTTGCTCATTATTTGGCCCCTATTGTTAGTGTGGTTGTGTGTCAATTGCTTGCATATTATGTTGCTACACTAAAGGGAAATGATGTGGATAAACCAAAAAATCTTGCCAAAAGTGTTACGGTAGAATAAGAGGGGATAATTATGAGAAAAAAGACTATTTATAATCTTTGTATTGGACTAGCTGATTTTATTATATTTTTTGTGATATGTATTTTAGCTTGTTTATTAATTAAAAAAGATTTTAATGCAATAAATCTGAACTTTATCATTACATCGTTAGCATTATCTGCAGTTAAGGTGTTTGTAGGGATCGCTGGTAAAAATTACAATTTGCTATGGATGTATTCTATAAGAAAAAATTTGGTACATCTTTTAGCGATAGCAATTGGATTTGACATTTTGATTCTTGCAATTTCCTTTTTTCCACAGGTGACAGAGTATACTGGGTTTACAGTATCAATTTATATTTCAATCATGTTATTAGAGTTCTTTTATTTAGTATCTTCAAGATTTGGAATGTCTGTTTATTTGAATTTGTTTTATAAAAAACGCGGAGATGCGAAGGAACAATTTCGTACTTTAATTGTTGGTGCAGGTAATGCAGGAGCCATGGTATTAAATGAAATTGGTCGTAAGGAATTTGGATATCAGGTTGTTGGTTTTATTGATGATTCAGAAGATAAAATAGGAAAAATCATAAATAGTGTAAAGGTTTATGGACCAATAGATACAATTAATGAATTGGTAAAAAAATTACATATCCAAAAAATCATTATTGCAATTCCTTCTTCAGGAATGGGAAGAATGAAGGAAGTTGTAAACATTATTGACTATAAAGATGTGACTGTAGAAGTACTTCCTGATAAGACTAAGTTGTTACAAGCAGACTTACATGCTAACTTAAGAAAGGTTGAAATTGCTGACCTTTTAGGTAGAAATCCAGTGGAGTTGGATAAAACTAAATTAAATGATTTTATTAACAATAAAACTGTATTAGTAACAGGCGGTGGTGGATCAATTGGTTCTGAAATCGCAAGACAGATATTGGATTACAATCCAAAACAATTAATTATTTTTGACATTTATGAAAATACGACATATGAATTAAAAACAGAACTTGATATGAAGTATCATAAGAGTGAGATTAAACCTAATTATTTAGCTTTAATAGGATCTGTAAGAGATGAGGCAAGATTAGATGAGATATTTAAAACTTATAAGCCTGATATTGTAT
>JAIDKZ010000041.1:0-4077 GCA_029051735.1 Anaeroplasmataceae bacterium
CTATGAAACTAGAACATATCACCAAGACATATACATCCAAAAAAGGAATCCAAACAAAAGCTTTAGATAATATCTCTATTACTTTACCAGAAAAAGGACTCATCTTTATTACTGGAAAAAGTGGAGCTGGAAAATCCACTTTAATTCAATTGATTTCTGGATTAGATACAGAATATGAAGGAGATATCATTTATGAAGGAATCTCTTTAAAAAGTCTTTCTCATTCTAAACTTGATGCATATAGAAATAGTGAAATTGGTTTTATTTTTCAAAGCTATGCTTTACTAGAAGATATGACTGTTTTTGAAAATCTCAATCTTGTTTTAAAGATGAATCGTTTAAAGAATACCAATTTAATTGATTCTATTCTTTCTGATTTATCTTTACTTCCTCATAAAAATAAATACCCTCATGAACTTTCTGGTGGGGAACAACAGCGTGTTTCTATTGCTAGAGCGTTACTTAAGAATCCTTCTATTTTAATTGCGGATGAACCTACTGCTGCACTTGATGAAGAAAATGCAAAAATTATTTTTGATACTTTAAAAAATATTTCTTTACAACGATTAGTTTTAGTGGTTTGTCATGATTCTTTTTTTATTGATTCTTATGCAGATGGGTTTCTTCTTTTAGATGAAGGAAGGTTAGTAGATTCTAATCTTCCTTCTTCACCTAATCTTCTTTCTAATCGTTCACTTAAATTTCGTTCTTCTTCTTGTTCTATTGCTTTTATCTTATCCATCATTTTTAAAAATATAAAACTTTCTTTGAAATCTTATGTACTGTCTATATTTATATGTTTTCTTTCCATACTGATGGTAGGATTTTCTTTAACTCTTGCAACAACAAGCAAAACGGATTTAATCAATCAAACAATGATTAAAAATAGAACAATGCAGTTATCCATCTATCAAGATACTTATATCCAGCAAGAGGATATGGTTCAATTAGAACAAAAAATGAACAATCCAATTTTAAAAATTAATTCAGTTCCTAATACCTCTATTGATTCTAATCTTTCCACCACAATAAAAAAAGCTGAAGATGAACTTTATTGTACCACCTTTTGTGGAGCGATTAATGTTTCTACCTTACCCACTACTTACTCTCTTTTATATGGAAGATATCCAACTTTCAAAAATGAAATTTTAATCAGCAACTATATGTATTGTGCTTTTCAATCTTTAGGTATTACAGATGGAGGAAAAATATCTTCTATTGAAGATATAAATCAGATTAAAATTAAAGCAGGAGAAACCAACTACCAAGTAGTTGGAATTATAGACACAAAATTAAACTTAAAAGCTTATCAAGATAAATTAAAAAAGTCAAACCAAGAATTTGACACATCTATGATGGTAGTTTCTGCTTTATCCATAAGTTTACATACTTCTATATTTATTGCAAATACAAACAATGATTTTACCAAAACTCATGCTCTCATTCTACAATTTTCAAAGAATTCTCCTTTAAAAAAAGAACTTATCAATTTTTTGGATGAACATCAATTCTATTATGAAAATGAGGCTACTGTTTATGTTGAACTTATTTCTGATACCTTTAATATTTTTAAAAATATATTTATAGTTGTAGCCATTTTATTTCTCATTTTTAGCACTTTATATATATTTAAATCAACAATGGATACAATGATAAAAGATAAAAAAGATATTGCGATATATAAATCCTTAGGACTTTCATTTAAAGATAATTTAAAAATATTTTTCATTAAAGCAAGCATAACCTCATTTGTTGTAAGTATATTTTCTATTGCCTTATCTGCTCCTATGGTTTTACTCCTTAATAAATTATTAAATCATTTATATTCAGTTAGAATTTCATTAATTCATTATACTCTTTTATCTTTATGTACACAATTATTTTTGCCATTCCTCATTTCTATAGGAAGTCTAGCACTACCACTTTATCAGTATAATTATAAGTTTTCCCCTTTAGATATCTTAAAAGACAATAAATAAGTAAAAAAGCATTATTGATTTCATCTACTCAAAACAAATAATGCTTTTTTATTATAAATGATTAATAGAATAAATTTATATCCCCTAAAACAACTCTTCCTTTATTCCAGTCTCCAGAAGGAATACTTGTTGAAACAATAAATCTGATACTATATACTTTTTCTGAAAATGAAGTGTAGTATGTGTAGGGATGATCCTTTAGAGTTGATAATTTATCAATAGAAAAATTGATTTGATCTATCCAATTTCCCAAAGGACCCATATACTGTAATTTCACATAAGAATTACCAAGTCCTAATCGCTCTAATCCTCCCATAATCCAAGTTCAAAAGTCAATGCAGTAATAGAAAAATCAAAATTCATTTCTAAAAAAGCAGCTCCAGCATTTTCTCTATATGCAGACAATACCAAATATTTATCTTCAATATACCCACATCTAAGACGGTTAGTTTGAAAAATCACTCCTTTTGATGTAGTAATTTCTGCTTGTTTTTCATAAAAGAAATATTGTCCCTGCCCATTATTATTAACAAAATCTCTTGCGAAATCTTCTGGCTTGATCAAATGATTTGCATTTTTAACTTCATAAGTAATAACTCCAGAAAGAACATGACTTAAAACATCTGCATCCATCCAAATGACACGTTCTGAAGAATATCCCAAGTTGATTCGAGCACTAAAAATCACTTGCGTAATGTTTTGATCAAATTGATCTATTCCCTTATGTATTTCATAGCCATAGACATTAATGTAATGTTCACTCACCCCACCATCTCCACAACCTACACCTGTATATAGAGTTACCGGAATTCCTTTATCTATTGACTCAATTACTTTTTTAATTAAAGTATTTTTACTTGAATACATAAAATTTTTAGCTGTAATCTGTCTATCTAAACCATACATTTCCATTACTTTTGTAAACCCATTAATATAGTCACCTGGTAATGTCATTGTAGATTTATCACCACCAGAATAAAAAGCAAGTTTTTGGTTCTTTGAGAATGGATTAGATATTTCAATTGTTTTTGTATTTTTTAAAATATCATAAGCTAGTTGAATTCGGTTCTTTTCATTTGTTGGATCTTTCATAATAGACGAATAATCATAGTACCTAGCATAAAAATCCATGATTCCCATCATTGCAATTGGACCACATCCACCATAACTACTTGCCACTCCTGAAGTTTCTATAGCAGTCAATATATTTGATTTAGGAAACATTTCTCCTTGCATTTCTACTGGCTGATACAAGGTTGAATTATTGATTGTCATATTCCAATTGGTTGAACTATGATATTTTGTTTTTAAATAATTATTGATATTTCCTTCAGTAGTATAATTATTTTCATACCATAATCCGTTATCATCAGAATAATTTATTAAATGAGAACAATCCCAATTCCAATAAGCATAAAGAGTCATATTATCCATTATAATATCATCAAAATGCCACAATTCTCCTTCATATGTATACCAACCTTTAAAAGTACAATTATCTTTTTTCAATTTTGATTTATCCAATGATGAAATTGGAGTTCCAATTTCAACTGGTACACTTTTCGCTATACGATTCCCATCATAACTACCACCATTAAAATCAAATGTTACTATAACAATATTATTTGTATAATTAGAAATATTTTTTTCTTGTTCTTTTAAAATATAATCCACTTTAATTTGTTGATTATTTATTTTGTGCTCTTTTTGTGCATCTACATTAGGGGAAAAGCATAATCCTAATGCTAAAATACTTGTGAATAGTCCCATAATTTTACTCCTACCTTTTCTTATAAAACTTTATCTTCTATTTTAGTAAAATGGGCAGCAGTTCCAATAAAAATAGAGAAATCGTATTCTTTTTCTTTTTTACTTTTCAATTCAAATCTTTCAATGATCTCATTGGTTCCCTTTTTATAAAGAAGTCCAAAATACGTACCACTACTTATATAATAAAACCCATATTTTGTTTCACATTCCATCCATTCTTCTTGCTTAAAATCATAAAAATTAAAAACAATAGAACAATATTTTCTTACTCCTTTTCTATCAAATAAATCAACTATAACATTTTTACCATTAGCATTTTTATATTCTT
>JAIDKZ010000041.1:4177-10820 GCA_029051735.1 Anaeroplasmataceae bacterium
CTAAATGTATCTGATTCAAATGTTCCAATTGGAAGATACACTCTTGGTTCCTTGTTATTTATAAAACATGAACTTAAGGTAAAAATATTAACTAAAATTAAAATAAGCATCCATCGTTTCATTTTTTCATCTCCTAATTTCATTATGATTCAGTTTACTCTTTTATGTTCCTTTTCTACTTTTATTATAAAATAATGATATGATGATTTCAAAACAAATCGTGTGATAAATTTTGACAAAATAAAACACCAAAATTCATTTTTATTAAAATGAGATTTTGATGTTTCAACAAGATTCATATTCATTTATTCTACAGATTTTAAAGATTCTACCATTTCTACTTTATGTGTCAAATAAGCAAAGATAAGATTGATCAATAGGCTACTTCCACAAGTAATTAGCACAGTGATAATATAAGAGGACCAATTTATATGATAGATATAGCTTAATAGTGGGTTTTCATTTATGGACAATACTGCAACAAGTAATGGATATCCAAGGAATAACCCAATGATTGCTCCTACAAAGGTTAAGAATAAAATCTCAATAATAAAAGAAGCTGCAACTTCTAATCTTGAAAAACCTAAAACTTTTAAGGTTGCGATATCCTTAAAGCGTTCTTTAAAATTTAGCAAAGCTAGATTATATAAAACTACAACTGCAAGCAAAATTGCAAAAATTTTGACAGTCCATGTCATAACCTTTATAGAAGATATGGTTTCATTAGCATGGAATCTCATATCTTCTATTGTTGTCGCAGTAGATATGCCTGAAATTGCTTCTATGGAGCTTGCTACTTCTGCATTGAGCTCTTTTTGCGTTGTTTTAATCCATGCTCCTGTAGGAGCAAATTCTATTGTTTTTATAGCTTCTTTTGATAGAAAGACTCCTTGGCTCAAACAAAAATCTATGATATCAGTAACAATAAATTCATATCGCTTTCCATTATAAATAAAATGAATTGCATCTCCTATTTTAGCACCAATTTCTTCTGCGACCTTAGTTGATAACAAGCAACTCTGTGTAGTATAAGCAGGATGAAAAATTTGTGCCTTATCAGGTAATAAAAACAAATAGGAGGAAATCAAACTATCCTTTTCTACACTGATAGAGTATTTGGCATATTCATCAACTCCTGAAACACCTTTAATTTGTTTTATAGATTCTTCCTTAGTATGATAAGTTGCATAAGAGACTGTAACATCATAAGGAATCAAATCATCTAATTCCAAATCTAATCCATAATTGATGGTATCTTCTATACCAAAACCGCAAACTAGCAAAGCACTGCAGCCTAATACACCTAAAATCACCATTAAAGTCCTGCTGATTTTACGTTTCATATTTCGAAATGCCATTAAAAAAGATAAAGGAATTTTAGAGAAAACTTTATATTTAGACAAAAAAGTTACTTTCATCTTTACTGCGTTTTCTCCTCTTAGACTAGAAGCTGGCACCTGATTCATTGCTCCATAACAAGCAAAAAGACTTGTAAAGACAATGATACATAATAATATTAGAATGCTTATTCCATATTCTATTCTTAAAAACGGAAGTTTAATTTCTGGGAGTTGATATAAAATATCATATTTATGTCCCATAACATTTGGAACTATGATGGGGCCTAATATCATTCCAATAAAAGATCCAATCAGTCCCAAAACAATAAAAATCTTCATATAATGAAATAATATCTCCTTTTTGGAAAAACCCAATGCTTTTAATATTCCAATGTTTTTGGATTCTTTATGAATCAATTGTGATATGGATGTTAAAATGATAAGCACCGCAACTAAGTAAAAAATGACTGGAAATATATAAATCAACTGCTTTGCTTGATTCACATCAGCATCTACTGTCATATTAGATGGCAAATCGCTACGTTTTAACGCATATATAAACGTATCCTTTTGGCTATGATTTTCCTTTATTTTAAAAAGAATCTTTATATCTCCTTTTATTAAAAACTGATTGGTATAGAATTTTAATAGCTCATCCACTACAAAAGGGTTCAAATATGCACTTTTAGAAATCGCATCTCTTAAGGCCTGATATCCAACATAAATAAAAGCTGGATTATAAGTTGAATTTTCTAATGACTCTGGGTGAGTCATTGTTCCATTTATTTTTAAATCTATATTTAATTTTTCTGCCAATAAAGAAAATTCACAATGAATCTCATCCCCAATAGAAAGATGATTCCTATTCAAAAAATTGGCATCTACAAAAACCATAGATGAATCTATAGTTCCAACTGAATTTGAATAAGGCTGGTTTAGTTTGGAATGATCATCAAAAGTTACAAGATAGATATTATTATTCTCATATTTAGTGGGATAGTATATTCTTTTTTCAAAATAAATGTTTTCATTCTTCAAGTCTTCTTCTATAGTACCATCATAATTTTTCAACATAATGATTCCATCACACATGTTTGCCTCTTGATATATGTGTTCTAAACGATCATTAAAGTTTTTATAATTTGCAAAAATGCCTGTAAAAAGAGTTACTGCCAAAGCAGCAATTAAAATTACAGATAAATAGGTTTTAAAATTATTTTTTATTTCTCTTAAAACCTTGACATTTAGTACATGTCTCACCACTTTATTTCCTCTATATCTAGAGGCTTTTGATTCACTTCATTTTTTACAATTTTTCCATCACTTAAATGAATCACTCGATTTGCAACGAGAGCAATATTTGCATTATGGGTAACAATAATCACACTTTGATTTCCACTATCACTAATACTCTTTAAAAGTTTCAAAATGCTTTTTCCAGTTTTACTATCTAATGCTCCAGTTGGTTCATCACATAAAAGAATATCTGGCTTTTTCACGATTGCCCGAGCAATACTGACTCTTTGTTGCTCTCCACCAGAAAGATTAGAAGGAAAATTATTTAATCTTTCTTCTAGTCCAACGAGTGCTAAGGCTTCTTTTGGATCTAAATAATCCTTTGAATGTGTGATAGAAAGTTTCACATTTTCCAGTGCTGTTAAATTTGGCATAAGATTATAAAATTGAAAAACAAAACCTACATGATCTCTACGAAACAAAGCTAATTCTTTATCTTTCATTTTGGTTACATCTATTCCATTGACATAATAGTTTCCACTACTTGCATAATCCATTCCACCCAATAAATTTAATAAAGTGGATTTCCCAGCACCACTAGCTCCCAATATTACAACAAGCTCTTTACGTTCAAGTGAAAAGGAAACATCATCTAAAGCGTAAATGCATGTATCTTTTATTCCATATATTTTTTTTAAATTTTTAACCTCTATAAACGCCATTTTTCTCACTTCCAACTGCTAAGTTATTTTAATTATATCATTTTTCATTAGAAAAGTATTTATAAATTTACTTTTTGTTATATAATATATTTATGAGAAAAAAATTTGAATTGAGCAAAGAGGATAAATCCTTTTTCTTAGAAAATATAAAAAAAATTATATATACCAAAGATTTTATGCGATTAAAACTTTATTTTCATCATGGAACAATTACCACCTATACACATGTCATAAAAGTAGCTTATTTATCTTATCTTTATGCACGAAGAAAAAGAATAAATTTAAATTATGAAGAATTAATTCGATCTGCATTGCTTCATGATCTTTATTTTTATGATTGGCATGATAAACATAATGGTGTTCATCTTCATGGATTATTTCATCCTGCAAAAGCTGTAAAAAACGCAAAAAGACTCTATAACATTAATCATAATGAGCAACGCAATATGGCACATCATATGTTTCCTTTAACTCTCATTCCTCCAACAACAAGAGCTGGATGGATTATTTGCATATTTGACAAGATTGCAGCTAGAAAAGACTATCTGGCTCTTAAATTAAGAAAAAAAGTATTAAAAAGGTTAAGAAACAACTCTTAACCTTTTCTTTTTATTTTTCTGTTTTATCCTCCTCTTCTTTTTGTGGGACAAAAGTGTTATTAAAGAACATGATTCTTTCACCTATTAACGTAGGGTAGGTTAAATTATAACCATTTGCCATTTCAGCTTTTGTAGTCTGAATTCTTCCCTTAATTAAGACTGGAAGTCCTTTTTTTAAGTTATCTTTTGCATAATCAACTAAGTAATCCCAAAATACAATAGTGAAAAAATCTGTTTCATATTCACCTTTTAAATTTTGAAATCCTCTGGATACAGCAAGTCGAACATTCATAACCTTCTTCCCATCAGATAGTTCTTTTACCTCTGGGTCTACTACTAAACGCCCCATCAGCATAAAATAATTATACATGTGTTCCTCCTTTCTTTTATTTTTGTATTCGGATAAGGATAAATATCCTTATGAGATAGTTATATCAAAAATATATAAAATAACCGAATTTCTAAATTCGAAATTTATAGAGTTTTAAAAAAAAATTTTTTTAAAATAAGTTTCCTTATAAAACAAAAAAGAGATTTTACAATAAAATCTCTTTTTCTTGTGAGAAATAATTTCAATAACTTAAATTATTTTCATTTTTTTTGACAAATTCCATGAATATAAATTGCATCTTTAAAACATGCTATATAGTCTTTAATTTTATCATAAGTCAAACTCAAGCATTCTTTTTCTTCATCAAAATAAGATAAATCTTCTAAAGCCAACCCTAAAATCTCATCTCCTAAAGTTTCTACATCATCTAAATTCGTAATGTATTTTGCCTTTAAAAATTTAATAGTTAACATGATGAGTTTTTCATCTAAATCTTCAATACTTAGGTTTTTTAACTTTTCTATTACTTCCTTTATAAATAAATCAGGAATAGATGAATATGTTGTTATCATAGCATAGCTTGCATCCTTAGAATTATGAATCATATAATCTATATCTGCATAGAAAGTTTTCTTTTGAGATAGATGCTGGTAAAATTTAGAAACTGGAGAAAACAGGCTATCTAATATGGCCATTAATGCATTACAAAAAAGAGTAGATCCCTTTATACCTGAAAATCGAATTCCAATAGAAACCATCGTTTGTGAGATAGTATGCTCATATTTAAAACTTTTACCAGCCGTTTTTGATAATACCATAGGACTACGATTTATCGTTCCATTCATAAGCGTTAGACTTTTTAAAACTTCTTTTACATAATTAAAAATCTTTTGATGAGATTCATTAGTTACAATAACTAATATAGAATTGTCTGTAGTGTAATACCTTTTATATCCTTCTATTAGATTCTTCTTTTCCATGTTTTTCACACTTGATGCATCTCCAACTACAGATAAAGAGAATGGATCCTTAGGATACAATTGTTTCATCATATCCATAGCAAATTTTGTTTGAATGTCATCAAATGTATCCTCAATTTCTGAAAGAATTATTCCTTTTTCTTTTTCCACATCTTCTTTTTTAAAATAGGGAGTAAAATACATATTTAATAATAATTGTAGTGGTGGATAAATAGAAAGAATTGTTGTAAAATAATAAATTGTTTTGTCAATTGTTGTGTATGCATTAGCTTTAGCATGCATTCTTGTAAACTCTTCAAATGCATCACCTGTTGGCATTTGAAAAAGTTTATGTTCAATGAAATGAGCAAGACCACTTGCTTGTGTAGATTCATTTAAGGGATCTACACCACCAAACTTAACACCAATTCCTGCATAACTTTTTGAAAAGGAATTTTGTTCAATACAAATTATTTTTAATCCCTGATAAGTTTGTTCATATACCTTATACATCAGCATCCCCTCCTAATGTATATACTAAACTGCACTTTATTTTTTGATAAGCTTTTTTAAGCGTAGTCAAACTAACTTTTTGGATAGCCTCTATTTCTTCTTCTATAGAAAGATAATCTAAAAAATAATGCTTTGTTAAATAAGTATAGATTGCTGTTTCTATATAGTCTTGTTCTTCAGTCTTTAAAGCCAATATACTTTCTTTTACTTCTTTTAAAGAAATATTTTCTAATAAACTTTCAAATACCTGATTGATGGATGTTAAAACCTGTTCTATTTTTTGCTTTTCTGTGCTACATGAAACAACTAAAATACCACTAGTTACAAGATAAGATGAGGAAATGGAATAACACAATCCTAATTTTTCTCTTACATCACAAAATAATCTTGAAAATTGTCCACCACCAAAAATATAATTTAAAACAATCATAGAAGCATATAATGGGTCATCCGCAAAAATCTGATGATCAAATATCACTTCTAAATAACACTGTTTGGTAGTAAGAGGGTGGTGTATAGTATTTTTTATATTTTTTCTTTCTTTGAATTGAAAATTTTCTTTGGGAGTTATTTTTTGTTTCTCATTTAAAGCAATCAAAGGGACATTGCCAGTAATCATTGTAATTTCTTCTTCTTTTTGAACTTTTATATAATATTGATATAAATCTTCTAAAGATATTTCTTTTAATTGAGTTTCTGTACCCATTTTAGAAAAATCTTTAGAAGTACCTTCAAAAAATGATTGTACTGCTTTCTCAAAAGCAAGCATTTCATAATCGTCATTGTAAGAATATAAATCACTTTGATAGATTTCAAAAGCTCGTAAAAATAACTTTGAATCTGCTTGTTTAGAATGCATATAAGGAATTGTTAATTCTTCAAAAGCTTGCATTAAAGCTTCAATCGTATATTTATTTTTTTTTATATATAGTTGATCTACACA
>JAIDKZ010000042.1 GCA_029051735.1 Anaeroplasmataceae bacterium
ATGCAGGAAAGTTAAAAATATCTGATTTGACTGTAAAGAAAGCTTATATTGAAATGGATGCGGGAAATGCAGAACTTAATCAATGTAATTTTGATATATTAGAGTTTGATGTTGATGCAGGTAATATGAAAATGAAAAGTGCAGTAGTACAAGAGATGAAGGCTAGTTTATCAGCAGGGAATTTCACCTTCCATGGAGATGTGATTTCTAGTGCTCGAATTTATATGAACGCAGGAAATGTTAAATTAGAATTAAATCGTCCTAAAGAAGAATATGATAGCGTGATTCTTGACATTGATGTTGATGCAGGTAAGAAGTCAATCTATTTTAATCGTTCATAAGAACTCAGCAATGCTGAGTTTTTCTTTTGCAAGAATATTGAAAAAACTCTCTAATTTTGATAGAATATATAAGAATAAAATCAGATAAGGAGGATGAACAATCTATGAAAGAAATAGAAGAAATGAAGAAGCGTCAAAAGATGATTCGTAATTTCTGTATTATTGCACATATAGATCATGGGAAATCTACTTTAGCTGATCGTATTTTAGAAATTTGTGAATCAGTTGAAAAAAGAGAAATGCAAGAGCAAATACTAGATTCAATGGATTTAGAGCGTGAAAGAGGAATCACAATAAAATTAAATGCGGTAAGCATGGTTTATAAAGCTAATAACGGCTTAGAATATGAGTTTCATTTGATTGACACTCCAGGACATGTTGACTTCACTTATGAGGTTTCTAGGAGCCTTGCAGCTTGTGAAGGAGCCATTTTAGTTGTAGATGCCACACAAGGAGTTGAGGCACAGACCCTTGCCAATGTATATTTAGCATTAGATAATAATTTAGAGATATTACCTTTGATTAATAAAATTGATTTGCCATCTGCAGATCCTGAACGAGCTAAACAGGAAATAGAAGATGTGATTGGAATTCCTGCTTATGAGGCGGTTCTTGCCTCTGCTAAAACAGGAATTGGGGTAAAAGATATTCTTGAGCAAATTGTCAATTACATTGCTCCACCTAATGGAGATATACTAGCACCTACTAGAGCTTTAATTTTTGATTCTGCATTTGATGCTTATCGTGGTGTTGTGGTCTTAGTATGTGTAAAAGAAGGAATTATTAGAAAAGGAGATACCATTGAATTTTTAGCTTCTAAGGCTAAATATCAGGTAGTTGAACTTGGTGTACGTACGCCTAAGGAAGTTCAAAGAGAATATTTAATGGCTGGAGATGTTGGGTTTATTACAGCCTCAATTAAAGATATATCTGATGTACGAGTTGGCGATACGATTACCACATTAGAAAATAGGGCTTTTGAACCTTTAGAAGGATATAGAAAATTAAACCCAATGGTTTTCTGTGGTCTTTATCCAATCGATTCTAAGCAATATACGGATTTACGTGATGCTTTAGAAAAATTAAAATTATCAGATGCTGCACTTGTTTTTGAGCCTGAAACATCTCAGGCATTAGGATTTGGATTTCGAACTGGATTCTTAGGCCTTCTTCATATGGATATTGTTAAAGAGCGCATATCAAGAGAATTTGGGATCGATTTGATTGCTACAGCTCCATCTGTTTCTTATCATGTTTATTTGACAGATGGCAGTATGATTGAAATTGATAATCCTAGTGGGTTGCCAAGTATCCAAACGATTGATCGTATTGAAGAGCCTTTTGTAAAAGCAACGATTATGGCTCCTACAGAGTATGTTGGAGCAGTTATGGATTTGTGTCAAAAGAAACGTGGAATTTTTATTGATATGGAATATATTGAGCAAACGCGTGTTGTCATTCATTATAATATCCCATTGTTAGAAATTGTTTTTGATTTTTTTGACAAATTAAAAAGTTATACAAAGGGATATGCTTCCTTTGATTATGAACTAGGTGATTATGAGGCATCTAAATTAGTGAAGATGGACATCATGTTAAATGGTGATGTAGTGGATGCTTTATCTACAATTGTTCATAAAGATTTTGCATATTCTAGAGGAAAAGTAATTGTTGAAAAACTAAAGGAAATTATTCCAAGACAACTTTTTGAGGTTCCAGTTCAAGCGGTGATTAATCATAAAGTCATAGCTAGAAGTGATATAAAAGCTATGCGCAAAGATGTGTTGGCAAAATGTTATGGTGGAGACATCTCACGTAAAAAGAAGCTATTAGAAAAACAAAAAGAAGGAAAGAAGAAAATGAAGGCAATTGGTAGTGTAGAGGTACCACAGGAAGCCTTCTTGGCAATATTATCTACAGAAGATTAAAAATTAAGGAGAAAAATATGAAAAAAGAAAATTGTCCATATTGTAATTATGGAGAACCACTAGCAAAATTTGGCTTGTTAGCATTTGAGACTACAACATCTGAAGTGATTGTTTTTAAGGATCAAACTCACAAAGGAAGAATGGTTGTAGCTTATAAAAAAGATCATGTTGCAGAAATTCAGGATTTAAATGAAAAGGATAGAAATGCTTTTATGAAAGATGTTGCTGATGTTGCAAAAGCAATTCAAAAGGCATATCATCCTGATCGTATCAATTATGGCGCCTATGGAGATACTTTGGGTCATTTACATTTTCATCTATGTCCAAAATATGAAGGAGAAGCAGAATGGGGTGGAACCTTTGTGATGAACACTGGTAATTTAAGTGATGATGAAGTTTGTAAAGAGGTTGCAAGAAAAATTATAGAAAACTATGAAGCTTAACTTGTAAAGATTCTGCTGATTTCAGCAGAATTTTTTAATTCTTATCCAATAGGATTTTCTAAAAAATTATATTTATATTGTATTAGAATATAAAATGTTGTATACTATAAGTGTCATATTAAGGGGAGGCGAAAGCCTGAGAGGATAAGGATCTACCCTTAACCTGATCTAGGTAATGCTAGCGTAGGGAATAATATGAAGATGTTTTTATATATCTCATTAATATTCTTTTTTTAAGCATGTCCTAGCGGACATTTTTTATTTTAAAAAGGAGAATGAAATGAAAAGAGAAAAATTTTCAACAAAGGTGCTTGCTGAAGTAGCTATATTTGCTGCCTTAGCATTTGCACTAGATGCGCTTCAAGGAGGAATATGGAGAGGCGTATTTTTCAATGGCGGTTCCATTGGATTTGCTATGGTACCAATTTTTATAATTGGCTATCGTAGGGGCTTGCTACCAGGTATTTTATGTGGGCTTATTGTTAGTTTAGTCCAAATGCTTGGTGGAATTTATGTAATCAATGCATCAAGTTTTGAAAACTCATTTATGAGAATTATGGGACCATTTATTCAGATAATGCTGGATTATGTGCTAGCTTATACAGTGGTTGGTTTATCTGGAGTCTTTGCTAGAATGTATGCGAATGGGAAATCCATGAAAAGTAAAATTTTATGGATTATAGTAGGAACAGCTTGTGGTAGTTTATTAAAATATGCTTGCCATGTGGTTGCTGGTGGTGTGTTTTGGTTATCTGCTAGTGTAGAAGATGCTGCATCATTCATGGGGGTAAAGTCCATTAGCTGGGGATATTCTTTCTTATATAATGGTGCTTATTGTATACCCAATATGCTAATATGTTCTGCTACAATGGTAGTCATAGCTAGATTTTATGGTCAGTTCTTGGTTCCTAGCACAAAAGCAAATAAAGAAGAAGCCATTGATGCAGTTGTTCAGGAGGTAGAAACACATGAAGAAGTTGAAGAAAAATAGTGAATTATTCAAAAGATGGATGATTGTTTTTTTTGCAATAATTCTAATGACAGTTTCCATTGTAATGTTTTCCTTAAGTTTTGAAAAATATAATGATGGATATGGAACAGACCTTTCCTTTGATATGGATTTGATTGTTCTTTTTATTTGTGGAATTTCTATACTGGTATATGGAGTCTATAGTATTGTTGCTTATTATAAGAAGTTAAGCCTTAAAACTGCCTACTATGGCGCATTTGGTACAGTTTCTGTTTTAATATCTTTTTATCCTCTTGGTGTATTTTTCAAAGCGATGTCTAAAAATAAACCTTTTTTGGAAAATCAAGAATATTTATATATTGGAATACTGGGAATAGGAATATTGCTTTATTTAGTTTTCAGTTATATTGCTGATTCCAATAAAGAAGAGTAAAATAAAAAGTGATTCAAAAATGAATCACTTTTTATTTTGTTGTCTCTTTCTTTGTCTTTGTAGTTTTTTTAGGAGATTCTGGTTTCTTTAGACTATCTCTAATTTCTTCTAATAATTCAACTACTGGATCCTTAACTGGTTCAACAACTTCTACAGGTGCTTCTTCAATTACAGGTTCTTCAACTGAAGCTTCAGCTTCTTTAGCAGCCTTTGCTTTTTCTTCCAACTCTTTTCTCTTTTTACCTAAATAGGTAACAACCTTTAAAATGATAAATAAAGTTAGAGCAATGAAGAAGAAGTTCAAAATAGATTCAATAAAGGCACTCCAGTCAATGTAATTTAAGACTGTGTATCCTTTTCCATTTGGTCCTAATATGATTGCGTCAACTGCAGTGGCATCTGTTGCTAACTTTGAATTTGGCAAAATGGTGTATAAGCCTGATTCCATGCCAGGAATATAGGAAAGTGCCCAATTGACTACTGGCATTAATATTTGTTTATTCAATGTTGTGACAATTGTATTAAATGCACCACCGATGATTACACCGACCGCCATATCTAAAATATTCCCACGCATTATGAAACCCTTAAATTCTTGAATTAATTTTTTCATATTTTCCTCCACTTTCTAGTTAATTATAGTCAATGTAACAAAATTTGTAAAGATAAACTTTCTTTTTATGAAGTTTCTTTACTTTTTTTGATTTTTGATATCGTTTTTATGATATAATAAATTTGAGATATTCAATATATTTAGGTAAGTATATTTTAATTTTTATATGATTGAATTTATTAGAAATGAGGCAGTCACAATGAAAAAAATAGATATTCATACACATTTGATAGGTAATATTTGTGGAATAGGATCTGAAGGAGAACTTACACCTATTGGAAAAGGCAAGGCAATTTATGCAAGTGGTAAAGTTATTCAATTGATTCCAGAACAATATGGAGATAAAGAGCTTACCCCTGAAGTTTTATTAAGTGTTTTAAAAGAACATGAGGTAGAATATACTGTATGTTTACAAGGGAATTACGCAGGATTTCAAAATTATTATACATATGAAGCTTCAAAGAAGTATCCTGATAAAATTATTCCTGCTGCTACTTATGACCCTTTTTTTAGAAATAAGGATAAGATTATCACGCATCTTTTTGATGAATTGAAAATTAAAGTGATTAAAATGGAAGTTTCCAACGGCTCAGGACTCATGGCAAATCATCCAACTGTGGATTTGAACGGTTCTGTTATGCAAGAAGTATATCAGATGGCACAGGCACATAACCTTTTATTCTTCATAGATATAGGAAGACCTGGAAATAATTGTTATCAGGTTGATGCGGTTGTAAGTGTAGCTAAAAAGTTTAAAAACATCAATTTTGTTATTTGCCATCTTACTGCACCGCAGCATGAACAAATGCACATTTTAAAAGAAAATATGCAGAAATTAAATCTACCTAATGTGTATTTTGATATTGCTAGTCTTCCAAATAATACAAAGCAACCTTATCCATTTTACGAAGCTCAGGAGTATATAAGAACTGCTTTGGATATTGTTGGTAAAAATAAAATTTTGTGGGGGAGTGATTTTCCTGCTGCAATGAATTATACAAGTTATGAAAATTCTTATAAATATATAGAGGAAAGTTCATTGTTTTCTACTGAGGAAAAAAAATCTATTCTTTATGATAATGCTGCTTGTTTGTTAAAGGGCTATATGAAATGAGAGGATTGTATATACATATCCCCTTTTGTAAACAAATTTGCAGTTATTGTGATTTTCCTAAGCAAGTTGCAAAAGAAGATGTGCAAAAAGAATATATTCATCATCTAATTGAAGAGATTAGAAGCTATAAAGAAGAACTAAAAGATATTCAAAGTGTTTATATTGGTGGTGGAACTCCCAATAGCATTTCTTTTAATCTTTTAGATCAATTATTCTGTGAAATTGCACCTATTCTTAAGAATTCTATAGAAAACACAATAGAAATTAACAGTGAACTCCTAACAAAGCAACAAGCGCTTTTGTTTAAAAAATATAACATTAATCGTGTTAGTATTGGTGCACAAACCTTTTCAGAGCCATTAATTAAGGTAATAAGACGAGGACATAATTTTTTGATTGTAAAGAAGGCTGTTGAAATTCTTAAGGAAGTTGGCATACAAAATATTAATATAGATATGATGTATGGTCTTCCAAATCAAACGATTGAAGATTTGAAATTAGATTTAGATCAATTATTTGGTTTAGAACCACAGCATATCTCATATTATAGTCTAATCTTAGAGGAGAAAACGATTTTATCTTATCAGATTAAACATCATCAGATTTCACTTCCTGATGATGATTATGTTGCTGATATGGCAAATTATATAGCTCAAAGATTAAAAAAGAGCAAGTTTAGACAATATGAGATCAGTAATTATGCTCTGAAAGGGTATGAGTCTATTCACAATATAGGTTACTGGAAATGCGAAGAGTATATTGGTGTTGGTGCAGGAGCTTGTAGTTATATTCATCAGTTTAGAATTCAAAATCATGTTATTTTAAAAGATTATTATGCACAATATATCAAAGAAAAAGAATGGATTTCTCCTATGGAGGCTAAAAAAGAATATATGCTGCTTGGATTTAGAATGATAAAGGGAATCTCTAAAGAAGCGTATTTTAAACGTTTTTTTAGTAAAATTGAAGATGATTTTGATTTAGATAAATTATATGAAAAAAATTTAATAGAAGAAACGAATGAATTTATTTATATCAAAGAGGATAAATTATTGTTAGGAAATTTAGTTTTTGAAGAAATTTTGGGGTGATTAAATTTTAAAAAAGAAAAGGAAATTCGTTTTTATGAATTTTCTGATTTTAGATATCATTTGCAGACAGATAAGAGGTTGAGCCCAAATACAATATCTGCCTATATGACAGATTTAGAACTTTATGGTGAATTTCTTGTCAAATATCAGGAAATTTCAGATATTACTTATGTAGATAAATCGCATATCAATAAATATATTGCTTCATTAAAGCGTGCGAATTTATCAAAACAGACGATAGCTAGAAAGATTATTGCAATCAAAGAATTTCATAAATTTCTATACGCAGAAAAGATTACAGATGAGGATGCTGCTAAGTTCATTGAATTACCAAAACCATCTAAACCATTGCCTGTAGTTTTAACTAAAGAAGAGATATCAAAAATGCTTGATTCAATTCAAACAGATACTCCACTTGGTTTAAGGGACAAAGCAATGATAGAGACTTTATACGCTTCTGGACTCCGAATTAGTGAATTGGTTAATTTAAAAACCGCTGATATTCACTTGCGTGAAAAATATATTGTTGTTGTTGGAAAAGGAAATAAAGAACGAATGGTGCCTTTAGGGGATATGGCAACAATAGCGTTAAGGAATTATTTAGAAAAAGGTAGACCATATTTGTCTAAAAAGCCTGGAACTACATTATTCTATAATTATCAAGGAAATCAAATCTCAAGACAGTCCTTATACAAATATATTGTGAAATTGGCAAAAGAAAATGAGATTATGAAAGAAATATCTCCACATACTATCCGTCATAGTTTTGCAACACATTTGTTAGAAGGTGGAACAGATTTGAGAATTGTTCAAGAACTTTTAGGGCATGAGGATATATCTACTACACAGATTTATACACATATTGATCGGTCAAGACTAAAGGATATGTACCAAAATACACATCCTTTGGCTATAAAAAATAAGAAAGAAGGATAAAAAGAATGTACAAAAGAATATTTTTAGTTGTTATGGACTCTGTAGGCTGCGGAACAGCCCCTTTAAGCCATTTATATGGTGATGATGGGGCAAATACTATAGCACATATTGCAGAGGCTTGTAACGGTATTAAACTGCCAACATTGGAGGCATTTGGTTATGGAAATCTAACTTCCATTCAAGGAGTAGCTCCTGTAGCACATCCAAAGGCTTATTATGCAAAGTCTGATGAGCTTTCTACTGGTAAGGACACCATGACTGGGCATTTTGAGATGATGGGTGTACATACAACACAACCATTTAAAACATTTACAGATACTGGATTTCCTAAGGAGCTTATTGATTTGTTAGAGGAAAAAACAGGGCATAAAATTATTGGAAATTATGCAGCTTCAGGTACAGAAATTTTGAAGGACTTAGGCGAGGAACACATTAAAACAAAGGCAATGATTGTCTATACATCAGCTGATAGTGTACTTCAGATTGCAGCACATGAGAAATATTTTGGGTTAGAAGAACTGTATCGCTGTTGTCAAATTGCAAGAGAGATTTGCTTAGATGATAAATATAAAGTAGGTAGAATTATAGCAAGACCATTTGTTGGGGAAACAAAAGATGAATTTAAACGAACTCCAAATCGTCATGATTACGCTTTATCACCTGCTCATCCAACAACACTAGATGCTTTAAAAGAAGCTTCATATGATGTGATTTCCATTGGTAAAATCAATGATATATTTAATACCTGTGGTATCACAGAAGCTCATAAGACGGTTTCTAATCATCATGGAATGGAAGTTTTAAATGCAGTAGCAGATAAAGATTTTGAAGGACTATGCTTTTTAAATTTAGTGGATTTTGATGCTTTATATGGACATAGAAGAGATCCAATTGGTTACAAAGATTGCTTAGAAGAATTTGATCGAGATTTAGCTATATTTTTAAATCACTTAAGAGAAACGGATTTATTAATGATTACAGCAGATCATGGAAATGATCCAACATGGACGGGGACAGATCATACAAGAGAGTATGTTCCATTCTTAATTTACAATCAAAATTTAAAAGGTGGAGATTTGAAAATTAGAAAAACTTTTGCAGATTTAGGTCAAACAATAGCTGAAAATTTTAACGTAAAAAAACAAGGCATTGGAACCTCATTCTTAAAGGATTTAAAATAATGGAAAACTTTATATATCATACACCAACCAAAGTTTATTTTGGTAAAAAACAAGAGGAGAAGATTGGTTTAATTTTAGCAGAATTACATGCTCAAAAAGTATTGATTCACTATGGAAAAAAATCAATCATTCAAAGTGGATTATTATCCATAATAAAAAGACAAATTCAAGCACAAAATATTCTTATATTTGAGCTTGGCGGAGTAGAACCAAATCCTAAATTATCCTTAGTAGAAAAAGGGGTAAAAATGGTACAAGAAAATCATATAGATTTTGTCCTAGCAATTGGTGGAGGTTCTGTAATTGATTCAGCAAAATTGATATGTGCAGGAGCATGTGTTACGCACTCGCCATGGTTGTTTTCAGTAGGTCAAAAAAGCCCACTTAAAACAATCCCTTTGGGTGTAATTTTAACTATCTCAGCAAGTGGATCTGACATGTCAAATTCTTGTGTAATTACAAATGAAAAGACAAAAGAAAAACGAGGCTTTACAAGTGAGTTAAATCGCCCTAAATTTGCGATATTAAATCCTGAATTAACCTACACGGTTTCACCCTATCAAACGGCTTGTGGAATTGTAGATATTATGATGCACACATTAGAAAGATTTATCTCTAATACACCTGAAACAAATCTTACAGATGAGTTAGCAATCGGCTTATTAAAAGCCGTTTACAAAGCAGGTGAAATTGCAATAAAAGATCCAACCAATTATGAGGCTAGAGCAACACTATTATGGGCCAACAGCTTATCTCATAATGGATTGACTTCCTGTGGTAGAACCTATGTCATGTCAGTGCATCAATTAGAACATGAGTTGAGTGGTATGTTTGATGAGATTGCTCATGGTGCTGGACTAGCAATCTTATGGCCAGCTTGGGCAAAATATGCATACCCTTCAGCAAAGGAAAGATTCTTAAAAATCAGTTACGAATTCTTAAATATTGAACCTAGTCATTCTATAGAAAATGATATTCTATTAGGAATTGAAAAACTAAAATCGTATTTCCAAAGTATTGGAATGCCTACAACATTACATGAGGTGAATGTTACCAAAAAAGATATACAGCAACTTGCAATTAATGTAACATTTCAGCACCAAAGAGTCATTCATGATGTGATAGAAATTGATGAAGAAATGGCATATAAAATATATTTTGAGGCTCTATAAAATCCTTGAAAAATACCTTCATATAAGAGGGTATTTTTTTTATCTAAAAATATATTTCAAAACAAAACTAGTTTTTAAAACTAAATAAAGAAATTATGACAATAATTAAATGTTGTTAGAAAAACTAAATAAAATTAAATTCTAAATATACATAAATAATGTAACATTTGAATATATAATTTAACTGGAAAAAACATGCTTGAACGTGCATAGGCAAAACGAAATTCAGAGTTTCATTTATGCACGATGCCCAATATTTTCATACGTGATGCTTCATATTTTTGATTAAATTTATCATTGAATTTTCACAAACTGATCAATATAAATCCTCAAGCTTTATATTGTCGATTTATATATTAGAAAAATAAAAACTGTAAAATCAAGTCGTGAATTTGAAGGCATTTATCAAAAACAGCAAAAAAGGAGTATATCCACCAAAACTCACTTTTCCACAAATGATTAATATTTCGCAGAATATCAACATATTTTAATGGTTAACATAATATATATTATAG
>JAIDKZ010000043.1 GCA_029051735.1 Anaeroplasmataceae bacterium
TCCATAAGAATCAATTATTCTTTTTAATTTACAATGAAAAGAATCTTTTTCATTTTTAAAATATATAGTGATTAGATTTTCTTGTTCTTCTATTGTTATATCAAAGAAACTTGCATTTGTTTTTAAAGAAGGCAATATTAAATTCTTATCCAGTAATCCAAGATAGGAAACTGATAAAATACGCCCTCTAATGTCTCTTTCAATATCAGAAAAAGTATGAATTTGATCCAAATAGACATTTTCAATATTTGCCTCAACATATAATACTCTCTTCGCACAATCTAAAAGTTTTTCATCTAAGGATAGGAAACCACCTGGTATACAATATCGATTCATAAAAGGCGGGGTAGTTCTTTTTACTAAAAGAATACTAAAACTTTTTGTATTCTTTTTTCGATAGTTTTCCTGCTTGATATCACTGATACTGAATAAAGCAATATCAGTTGTGATACTCATTTTTTCATAATCATCACTACTATAGTTTTTTAAAAAATCTTCATCTGATTCAAATTGTAGTGGTTCTTCTACATACCATTTAGAATATAATTTTTTCTTTTTTATATATTCTAATACGCATTCATCTAATAACGAGATAACAGATTCATAGTTTTCTTCATATAATAGCGTTCTTATTTGATTGGACTGAATATCTAATAAGTCTAAATCTAAAAGTAAAATCTCTCCTTTATAATTAGAATATTTTTCTAAAGTATCTGCAATATCAATACCTTTTCTTTGAATGATAAGAAGATTATAGGTATCTAAGATATATTCATATCTTTTCCACTTATCAAAACTTAAAATGTTATCACTTCCCATAATAAAGTAAAGTGTATCTCCCTTATACATATTTTGAAGATAATCTAAGCTTCGATAAGTACAAATTAAATTATTTTTAAATTCATAATCACAGATGATAACTCTTGGCTGATTTTGAAACATCAGTTCAAGCATTTTTTTACGCTCTTCCCCTTTTAAGAGATTTTTTTTATTGTAAAAATTACCTGTAGGCAATACAATGATTCGGTCAAATATGTTTTTTTCTAATAGTGATAGTACAATTTGCTTATGCATTAAATGGCAGGGATTAAAGGATCCTCCATAAACTCCAATTTTCATAGTTCTTCTAATTCCTTTAGATACATTTGATAGCTTACATCTGAACTCATTCTAAAATCTCCACGTGGAGATAAAGAAATCGAACCAACTTTTACACCATCTGGCATACAGCTCCGCTTAAATGCTTGTGTGAAAAATCGTTTAATAAAGATAGTCAAATATTTTTTTATATCTTCTTTGTTTATAGAAAACGTCTGTGTTGCTAAAAAATACAGTTTTTTAACAGAGGCTCCATACCGAATAAAATGATAAAGAAAGAAATCATGTAAGATATAAGGTCCAACACTTACCTCACTTTTTTGGGCAATATTCCCCTTCTCATCTAATGGTAAAAGTTCTGGTGAAATTGGAGTATCTAAAATATCTGATAAGGTTTCTTTAAAAATACCTTGTTTGGCATCATCTTTTATTTTTCGGATAAGTCTTGTAACTAAAGTTTTAGGGATGGATGCATTTACACTATAATTAGACATATGATCACCGTTATAGGTAGCCCATCCTAAAGCAATCTCAGATAAATCTCCAGTACCTATTACAATACCTGATACCTGATTTGCAATATCAAAAAGAATCTGTGTTCTTTCTCTAGCCTGTGAATTTTCATAAGTAATATCATATGTATTTAAATCATGTCCAATATCTTTATAATGCTGTAAGCAAGCTTCCTTAATTGAGATTTCTTTTAAAGTTGCACCACTAGATTGAATTAACTGAATTGCATTTTGATAGGTTCTATTTGAGGTTCCAAAGCCTGGCATAGTTACTGCAATTAAAGATTTCACATCCATGTTTAACACCTTAATTACACGTAATGCAATTAAAAACGCAAGCGTAGAATCTGCTCCACCACTAATTCCAATTACCATTTTTGTGAAATTTAAATATTTAACTCGCTTTGCTAAAGCATAGGTTTGAATGTTTAAGATTTCTTCTAAAGTCTTATCATCTTCTGTTAAAAATGGAGTTTGACTATATGTCCGACATAATGTATTTGATTTTAATGGTAAATTAAAGAACGTCGTTTGATACTCTATTTCTATTTTTCTTTGTTCATAACATCGATTTTTAATTCGATCTTGATTAATTCTAAAAATATCAATATCTTGATAAATCATATCAGAATTGAATTGAAATCTTTCATTTTCTTTCACAACTCCGCTTGGTTCTGCAATCATTAAATGTCCAGAGAATACTAAATCTGTAGTAGATTCTGATAAACCAGCAGAGGCATAAACATAACCACAGATATTTGTGGCTGCTTGAACCTTTACTAAGTTTTTACGATATTCATATTTTCCAACGATTTCATTTGAGCAACTCAAATTAAAAATCAAATTTGCACCTTTTAAGCATGCCAAATTAGATGGAGGGGTATTGACCCATAAATCCTCACATAGCTCAATGGCATAACATAAATCATATCCATTTGCTTGATAAAGGAGTCGGTTTGAGATGGGCACCATTTCATTTAAAAAGAAGATTTCATTTACCATTAACTGATCTGCACTTGAAAAGTAACGATACTCATAGAATTCTGAATAATTGGGTATAAAGGTTTTAGGAGTGATTCCTAATATCTTCCCATTTGAAAAACTGAATGCACAATTATATAAAGCTCCTTTGATTTTTAGTGGTGCTCCCACAATAAAAACAATCTCCTTATTTTGACTAAATTCCTTTAAATTTGCTAGTGCTTTTATTGTGTTTTCTAATAAATCTTTATTTAAAAACAAATCTTGACAAGTGTAACCGGTTAAGGATAGTTCTGGAAAACATAGGATTTCTATTCCCTTTTCTATTGCCAATTCTACATTTTTTTTGATTTCTTCTACATTGTAAAAAACATCTGTGATTCTTAACTCATTTACGCATGCTCCCATACGAACATAACCATATTTTTTTAACATAAGTTCACCCTCTATTCTATTTTCATTATATCTCTTTTTTATTATTTGTCAATTTGTTATTATCATTCTGCTAAAAAGAAAAAAGCTGGAATCCAGCTAAATTTCTTCTAATGTTTTTAAAAAATCTTCAAAGTAATCTGGAAGTTTAGAATCAAACTCTAACCATTTTTTAGTAGAAGGAGATGAAAAGCCAATCACTTTGGCATGTAAAAATTGCCCACTATCTCCAATTACTTTTCTTCTTCCATAAACCTTATCTCCTACTAAGGGATGATCAATATAAGAAAGATGAACACGAATCTGATGTGTTCTTCCAGTTTCTAATTCACATTCTAAAAGTGTAAAGCCTTTATATCGCTTTAAAACTTTAAAATGCGTAATGGCATCCTTTCCATTTTTAACAACAGCCATCTTTTTTCTATCGCTTGGATCACGAGCAATTGGAGCATGAATTTTCCCTTTGTTCTCTTCAATTGTTCCATACACTAAAGCAATGTATTTTCTCTTACAACTGTGGTTTTTCAACTGTTCTGTTAAAGATAGACTTGCCTTATCATTTTTAGCAATCATCAGTAATCCAGAAGTATCCTTATCAATGCGGTGGACAATGCCTGGGCGTATGGTGCCATTAATTGTTGAAAGATCATCTAATTCATAAAGTAAACCATGGACTAATGTATTCTCATAGTTTCCACATGCTGGATGAACTACAAGTCCCTTAGGCTTATTCACAACTGCCACATCTTCATCTTCATAAACAATTTCTAATCCTAAATCCTTCGCCTCTATTTCTAAAGATTTTTCAGGTAAAAACTCATATTCAATTAAATCACCTTGTTTCAAACTATAAGATGCTTTTTCTAGTTTTTCATTCACAAAGACCTTTTTATCTTCAATCATCTTTAAACAATAACTTCTAGATTTATCCTTAAGAAGTAAGCTTAGCGCCTTATCTAATCGAATACCTATATACTCTTTTTCTACTACAAATTTCATTACTTCACAGCTCTCTTCTCTTGAAAAAATAAAACATCTACCATTAAAAATACAATACCAAAAACCAAACACATGTCAGCTACATTAAATATTGGAAAACCTGAATTTGTAATTTTTTCCCATAATCGATCCAATGGAACAAAGATAATCATATCAACGACTCCATCTCTAACATGGAATAGTGCAAGTACTCGGTCTATAAAATTTCCAAAAGTGCCTGCAAGCATTAATGTAAGTGCAATGGAATAACATTTCTTTTTTTTCCAGTTATTTTTTGAAATAAAATAAATCATAACTCCAGAGGCAATTAAACTTACCAATGCCAAAAGCCATGTTGCATCATCTAACATTGACCAAGCAGCTCCAGTATTGTAAGTTAGTGTAGTATCTAGAACATGAGGAATTAATGTCTTTACATGTTGTTCTTGAATAAAAGATTCAGCAAGCCATTTTGTAAGCTGATCTCCAACTAAGAAAAAAGCAAGCAATGCAAGTGTTATCCACATAGATATTCCTCCTTTTAAAATATATATAAGAATATAATTACTGCAATAAAACCAACCAAGTACATCATAAAGTTTGCTAGATGGTAAATACCCATTCCTTGAACTTTTTTATCAGCAATAAAATTGCTATTAAACACAACGGTTAAATATATAATTCCAAAAATACAAAAATCTAATGCATATGAAATCAAAAACCTAAAATCATTGAAAATTAAACAATTTACTAAAATAACAATTGGCCCTGAAAATATAAGTAAAGCCAATAAAAAACTAAATAATGCAATGATAAATGGATTCTTAACTTCCTTACGTAATTCCCTAAGTTCAGCTCTAATTTTTGCTTGTTGTTCCCAAATACTAACTTTATTACGCATTTTTTAGTTCCTCCAATGCTTCTTTAAATGTAGCAACACGAATCAACTTCATTTTTTTATTTGGAAGTTTGTTATACGCTATAAGTGCTTCCTCATAATTTTCAGCTGGACATAAGAAAACATCCATCTTATCATCAAATGCAGTATAGATTTTTTGTTGGATTCCTCCAATAGGTCCTACTGTTCCATCTGGCTCAATTGTACCAGTTCCTGCGATTTTAAGTCCTTTCGTAATATCTTCTTCGATTAATGCATTATATAAGGCAAGTGTTTGAAGAAGTCCACCAGAAGGACCTCCAACATTGGTAGCTTTAATTGTAAATTTTGGTGAAGTTTTTGAAGAATCAATATCATATATTGCATATCCATAAGGTCGGTTCAAACTAGAATAAGCAATATTTAAAATTTCATTCCCTCTTTTCACCTGATAGATATCGCCTTCTTTTGCAGCATTAAAAGCTTCAATAAATTGGTTGAGATTTTCTTTTATTGTATAGTCATTTATACCAATGATATCATCTCCAATTCTAAATTCAGAACCTGCGCGATAAAATTCAATTTTAAACGATACCAACTGATAAGAAATGGTTATACTTGGATCAACGATATGGGCTTCATTATAAGAATGGATTAAAGCATAAGTTATGCTAGAACTATGCTGAATTCTACCCATTAGAGATAATTCAGAATCAGTCAAATGTAAATAGCTTTCAGGCAAATCAGAAAGTTCAGATGTTTTACTTAGTTTTACCATTAGATTTTGTAGTATAGTAGAATGATCCATAGAGATAACATAAATGGTAGATAAAGTTCCCTTTTGCTGGTGAGCTCCTTCAATTTCCACAAAGTCTTCTACTAAAGTAGTATCTCCTTTTAAAGTCACAGTCTTATCTGTTCGCCAAGCACCAATAACAATAATTGGAAGATTTATCACTATGGCTATAATTATAATAAGTAAATATTTTTTTAAAAATTTTTTCATATTTCTTTGTCCTCTTGCTTTAATATTACGTCTATTGCAGGCATTTTTTCATATATCACACCTGCAGCATCAAACATTTTTCTTGAAGCAACAGCAGACTCTCCATCATGATATTTATCTGAACCATAAACAACTTTCTTAATTCCTGATTGAATAATAAGCTTTGCACACTCATTACAAGGAAATAGTGTTACATACAATGTAGCATCCTTTAATGAAGATGTACAATTTAATATTGCATTAGGTTCTGCGTGAACGACATAGGGATATTTGGTTGCCAAATAATTTGCATCTTCTTTCCCCCATGGAAATACTTGATCATCACAACCTGTTGGAAAACCATTATATCCAATCCCTATAATCCGTTTATCTAAATTAACAACACAAGCTCCCACCTTCGTATTGGGATCTTTGCTTCGTTTTGCTGAAAGGGCAGCAACTCCCATAAAATATTCATTCCAACTAATATGACTCATATTTTGCTCCTTCTATGGATTTAAACGGTCAGGTCCACGGAAGATAAACATCGCATCTTTAATACCTTGATTAAAAATCAACATTGTAATACGATCTACACCAATTCCAAAACCACCATGTGGAGGACAACCATATTTAAAGAAATCTAAATAAAATTCAACATCTTTATCTAAGCCCTTTTCCATTGCTTGTTTCTTTAAAATATCATATCGATGCTCTCTTTGGGCACCAGTTGTAATTTCACAGCCTTTCCAAATTAAATCATATCCACATGGAACACCATGTTCATCACGCATATGATAAAAAGCTCTAGTTTCTTTAGAATATCCTGTAACAAATAAAAATTCATGACCATATTTTTCTAAAGAGAATTTTTGACATAATCTTTCTCCTTCTGTGGTTAAATCTCCTTTTTCACTTTCAGGAACTGTATATCCGTATCTTTCTTCTAACTCTTTATATAAATCATGCAAATCAATTCTAGGGAAAGGAAGTGTAGGAACAATAAGATCAATATCATACACTGCTTTAATCTCATCCTTATATTGTTCATAAACTTTTGATAAAGCATAGGTAAGCATTTCCTCTTCCATTTTCATGACATCCTCAAAAGATTCAATATATGAAAATTCTAAATCAAATCCTGTAAACTCTGTTGCATGCTTACGAGAAGCAAACTTTTCAGCACGGAATACAGGACCAGACTCAAAAATTCTTTCAAATCCTGCAGCCATTGCCATTTGCTTATAAAATTGAGGAGATTGTGCTAAATATGCATTACGATCAAAATACTCTACTTTAAATACCCCTGCTCCTGATTCTGATTCAGCACCAATAAGTTTAGGAGTATGAATTTCAATAAAATTGCGCTCTAATAAAAATTCTCTGCATTTACCTACAAAATAGGATTGCACCTTAAACATCAAGGTATTCTTGTCCGTTCTTAAATCAATCCAACGATAATCTAATCTTAAATCAATATTTGTTTCTTCTCCCTTAGGAGCAACAATTGGAGATGGAGATGCAATACTATCTATTTGAATTGTATCAGGATACATTTCCATATGGTTTAACTTTACATATTCACTTTCTATAATCAATCCTTTAGCTTCAATAATCGAATCTACTGTGATTTGATCTAATATCTCATTTAACTCAGGATGCTTTTCTTTTTCAATCGTCAATTGAAGCTTACCACTAACATCCTTTAAAACAATAAAACACATCGTTTTTTTATTTCTAATATTTTCAACAAATCCTGCAACATGATTTGTATTTCCCAATTGAATATCCTTTATTAAAACTCTACTCATCTTTTTTTACCTCTTTTTCTTTACAGCTTGTACACGCTGATTTGTTATTTAAATGGTTTAAAACATAAGGGTAAACCTCATATAAAGAAATGGTTTCTTGTACATCTGTTTCATTATTTTTAATATTAATTTTAAAGTCCTTAAGCTCATTTTCTCCTAAAATACAAGTAAACATTGCTCGATGTTCATCAGCTGCCTTAAATTGAGCCTTAAGTCCTCGATCTAAATAATCCATATCACAAAATAATCCACCCAAACGACAAATATTCATTTGAGCAAGAGCGGCTTTCTTTGCTTCTTGTCCTAAAACAATAAAATAAACATGTAAATAATCTAAAGTAGATAAAACTTTCCCACCATACTCACACGCTAATAATAATCGTTCCATTCCAAAAGCCATACCAACACCAGGTGTGTCAGGACCTTGCATGTCACGAACCAAGGAGTCATATCTTCCTCCAGCACCAATGACATTTTGAGCACCAAATTCTAAAATATCTACTTCTAATTCAAAAACAGTATGAGAATAATAATCCAATCCACGAACTAAATTATCATCTATCTCATAAGATATTTTCATCTCCTTTAAAGCATTTAAAACGGCTTCAAAATGCTTTAAAGAAGACTCATTTAAATAATCTTTTATTTTTGGTGCATTTTTAAAGAAGTCTTTATCTCTATCCACCTTACAATCTAAAATTCTTAAAGGATTCTTTTCTAAGCGAATTAAGCAGTCTGAACATAAATCCTCTTTGTAAGCATTAAAATACTTCACACAAGCTTCTCTATATTTATCTCTTGATTCTTTATCACCTATACTATTTATTTTCACCTTTACATTTTTAAGTCCAAGTGCCTTTATCAAACTTGCTCCTAAAGCAATTACTTCTGCATCAAGTAAAGGATCATTAGAGCCTAAAGCCTCAACCCCAAATTGGCTGAACTGGCGATTTCTTCCTTTTTGAGGACGTTCATATCGAAACATTGGGCCAATATAAAACAACTTATTCATTTTACTTGTTGCATAAAGTTTATTTTCAATAAATGCCCGAACCACTCCAGCTGTCCCTTCAGGTCGTAAGGTTATATCTCGATTGGAACGATCCTTAAAATCGTAGGTTTCTTTATTGACCATATCTGATGTATCATTTACATCACGATGAAAAACAGAACCAGATTCAAAAATTGGTGTCCGAATTTCTTGATAATTATAAATCTGACATACTTTTCTTATTGTGGATTCTAACTTAGTCCATGCCTTAACCTCATTTGGCAAAACATCATAAGTTCCTTTTGGACGACTAATCATACTTTCTACTTCCCTTCATATTCATATCGATATAAACTATAATACATTGCGATTCTTTCATGATTCTTAATTTGAATTAAAGATTGATATTCATAGTGATATCCACACTGTAATATCACCTGCTTAGAGGACTGATTTCCTAAGGTATGCCCTACAAGAATTTTATCATAATTACAAATTCTAAAACCTATTTTAGTCATTTCCCTTAAGCACATCGTCATAATTCCTTGATTCCAATAATCCCTATGTAAAATATACCCAATTTCAGCTGTATTAATTCCTTCATAATAAGTATGAAAATCAATCATACCAATCATTTTAAAGTCATTTTCCTTATCTACTATGGCATATCCAACTGGAAGATTAGATAAAGGACGTTTTAAAAAAACTTCTTCAATACACCAAAGAGCTTCTTTAGGCCTTTGAAATGGTCCCCAATTCAAATGCTTACAGGTCTCCTCATCTTTCCCAATATCAAAATAATCTAAGTAATCTTCTCTTTGAATATCTCTTAATAGAAATCTTCCAAGATTTACTACTGGTAAGCTTGTAACCATCAATTCTTTCCTTCCTAATGATAAAAAAAGTCCTTAAAAAAACTTTTTAAGGACGTATTTCTCGCGGTGCCACCTTACTTCTAGTATCATACTAGCACTTTTATCCGTTAACGCCTGGTACGTCTTTCTTTTAAAAAGCTCTCAAAAGTGTCCTTCATTTCAATTCTTGTGAATGCTTTCACCAACCATTCTCGCTTCTTTACAGGAAAAGAAATTACTCCTCTTCATCATCAATTTATCATACGTAAACATTTTATCATTTATGATATATTTTTGCAAGTTTTTTTATTGATATAAAAATGAATTGCACTGTGAATAATAAAACATATTTTATAACTTATAACTCTTAAGTTTTAAATTTGCATGAAGCGCATAATAACTATAAATTGCTTCTAGTAAATCCTTATAGCTAATATCTAAAATAGGTTCATCACCATACTCTTTTTTATGATATAACATTTGAAAAGCATGATGTAGTTTTTGATTGGAAAAATTCTCATTAGAGCAAAAATTACAAAGAGCTCCACCATCCTTGATGGAAAAATTGACTATTGAAGTTCTTCCACAAAAAACACAATTTGCCAGCCTTGGCTTTACTCCAAAAACGCTAAGCATCTTAATCAAAAATAAAGATAAAATATATAACGGATTATGATCATCAATTAAATCTAAACATTCTAAAAAGAAAGGATAGATTCTATAATGAGGTGCTTCTTCTTCTAAATGCTTAACAACATCTATCATAGGTACGATTACACTCATCTTATCTAAGTGTGTATAATAAGAATAGTAGCTTTTCTTTAAAGAATACTCCATCACTGTAGGAAGTTTGGAATTTGTTTTTTCATATTCTACTACATTGAGAGTAGTGATAAAGCCAAGCTTACTTTTAGAGGCATCTAATGCTTTGATACTCTCCATACCAAAAGGAGTATATAAATAAACTAACTTTGATTTTTCTTTATAATCAATTGTTTGAAGAACGATTCCTTCCATATTTATAAACTATCTTCGCTATATCCTAAAGACTTTAAATCATTAGGGCGGTCCTTCCAGTCTTTTTTCACCTTTACCCACAAATCCAAATGAACTTTGCTGTTTAAAAGTTTTCGAATGTCTACTATACTTTTTTCCTTTATTGCTTTAATCATATCCCCATTTTTACCAATAATAATCTTTTTTTGACTATCTCGTTCAACATATATTGTGGCATATACATCTTTATATCCAGCCACTTCTAAACTATCCTTTATTTCTTCAACCACACAGGCAATACTATGAGGAATTTCTTCTTTGGTCAAATTTAAAATTTTTTCTCTTATTGACTCACCAATCAAAAATGAAACAGAATGGTCAGAAGCCATAGTATCTGGATAATATTTAGGTCCAAACGGAAGAACGGTTTGTATACCTTCTAATAAATGATTCACATTTTTATCTTCCAAAACAGAGATTGGATAAACTCCTGCAAAAGGATATAAATCTTTGTAAAGAGCGATAGTTAAATCAATATCATTAAATCTTTTCAATTGATCTACTTTATTGATAACTAAAAAAACAGGCAAACGATTCTTCTTTAAATTAGAAAGAATGATTTCATCGCCCTTTAATACTTGCTTAACTGGTGTTGTCATAAATAAAATACAATCTACTCCATGCGTTGCTTCGTATGAAGCACTAACCATTCTTCTTCCAAGTTCTGTTTGTGCTTTATGAATTCCAGGAGTATCTGTAAAGGCTATTTGATATTGTTCTGTTGTAACTATACCTAAAATTCGGTTTCTTGTTGTTTGCGGCTTATTTGAGATAATCGCAACTTTTTTTCCAACAAGTTTATTGATTAAAGTTGATTTCCCAACATTCGGTCTGCCTATGACTGCAACAAAGCCAGATTTATAAGTATCAATTTGCATTCTCAATTTCCTCAAAACCATAAGGCAAAAGTTCTTTTACATTTGTCTGTTTATATTTTTTAGCTAGATTAGCTAAAAAAATAGGAGTATCAGGATTTAAAAACTCTGCCATGACTTGCCTACATGCACCACATGGACTAACAGGGTCTTTTGTATCTGCTACAACAGCCATAGCAACTATATCATCTTTTGTATACCCATCAGAAATCACTTTAAAAAGTGTAGTTCTTTCTGCACAATTGCTTAAACCATAGCTGATGTTTTCTATATTACATCCTGAAACATAGGTCCCATTCTTTAACAAAATAGATGCCCCTACCTTAAAACGAGAATAAGGGGAATAGGATTTTTCTCTGCCCTTTATTGCATGTTCAATTAATTCCAAAACGTTCATAGTTTACTTCCTTTCTATTTTAGCTTGCATCAAAATCTCTTCTTGTTTAGCAAACATTATTTCTTCTTCTTCCTTTGTCATATGATCATATCCACATAAATGGAGATAACCATGGACTGCAAGAAAAGCAATTTCTCTTGTGATACTATGTCCATATTCTTCTGCCTGGCGAACAGCTTGAGGAATACAAATAAAAACATCACCAAGTTCATTTTTCAATTCCTCTTCAACTGCATCATCATCACATAATGCAAAAGAAATAACATCAGTCACACGATCTACTTTTCGATAAGTGCGATTTAATTCATGGATTTTACTATCCTCAACAAATATCAAATTAAAAGTTTTCTTGTCTTTTATTTTTTTAAATACAGCTTTTATCCATTTTTTATATTCTTTTGTATTCTCATTTGTTTCATTGAAAAAATTAATTTTCATTTTTTTCTACCATCATCTTTGCAAAACTCTGAAGTTGCTTTTCTTCTCTCATTTTCAAATTCTCTATCATTGCCATATTTTCCATCATTAATTTTACAGTTTTTTCTAAATTTGAATTTGTAGAATAATCAGCAGCACAAACATAGTTTACTCTTCCATCATCTACTAATGGTAATACCTTGTTCATATATTGTGGCTGATATAAAGCAATTGATTTCCCACCTTTATCCTTTAAAAGCTGCATACAAGGAATATCAGTTAATCCATCCCCTATATATATCATATTTCGATACTGAATTGCTCTAGCAACATCTTTCATTTCCATATTTAGTTTTTCCTCATCAACCTCATCTAATGCACCCTTACTAATTCTAAAAATATATTGTGTTTTTTGCGTATAATTAATTGCCATTGCAGGCCAAATTGCTTCCTTCGTTTTAGAATCATATAAGAATTTACAACCATAGATTTTTTTAAAATATTTTGCAATTGAACTACCTTCTATAATCTCTTTTGTACCTGAGGAGATAATATAGTGTTCAACATTTACACCTAATTCTGCACCAAATTGATTAATGCGGTCAAACCAAGTTTGTACTCCACGAAAATATTCAATAGAGCTGCCTAGGGATTTCAAATATTCCTCTGTAAGTGGTATGCCTTTTGCTTTACATTCTCTTACCATTACATACATATAGGATAGAATTTTATCCATAGAATTTTTCTTTGTATTGATCGAAGCTAGTTCCCAAAACTCATCAGGTTCCATACCTAATAACTTAATAAATGCATAGTTTTGCATATCTGTCGTGCATAATGTTTTATCAAAATCATACATTATACCAATTGTAGTTTTTGCCATTTTCATCACCCATTTCTAGTAAAGAATATTATATCATATTTTTAAAAAAAATACAAATCTTATCATTTACACTATATTATAAAAGTATAATCATACCATTTGGATTGTCTCATATAAAAAAAGACAATGTTTTTCATTGTCTTTTTAAAATATTTAAAGTTAAGAATCATTTTAGATTTATTCATCAAATTGACTAGCAAACTGACTATTATATAAATCTGCATAAAAACCATTTTTAGCAATTAAAGCATCATGATTTCCTTGTTCTATAATATTGCCATCCTTTAAAACTAATATAATATCTGCATTTTTAATTGTTGATAGACGATGGGCAATAACAAAAGAAGTTCTTCCTTTCATTAAATTATCCATAGCTTTTTGGATGAGTTCCTCTGTTCTTGTATCAACACTAGAGGTTGCTTCATCTAAAATAAGCATAGGAGAGTCCTCAACCATAGCTCTTGTAATTGTTAAGAGTTGTTTTTGTCCAGCAGATATATTAGCTGATTCATCAAAAACATAATCTAATCCACCTGGTAAAGATTTGACATAATGATCCATATGACAGGCTTCTAAAGCATGTAATATCTCTTCATCAGTTGCTTCCTTATTTCCATATTTTAAATTATCTCTTAATGTTCCTTCAAATAGCCATGTATCTTGTAAAACCATTCCAAATAAACTTGCAACATTTCCTCTTGTTAGATCCTTTGTAGAGATTCCATCAATGCTTATGCTTCCTTGATTAATCTCATAGAATCGCATTAACAAGTTTACTAAAGTAGTCTTACCTGCGCCTGTTGGTCCAACAATCGCAATTTTCATTCCTGGTTCTACTTTGCAATTAAAATCAAAAATAATTTGCTTTTCTTTATTGTATCCAAAATCAACATGCTCAAATTCAACATATCCAGCAACCTCATTCTTATCTAAGACTTTAGTTGCTGTTTCTTTAGAAAGTTCCTCTTCTTCTAAAAATTCAAAGACTCTCTCACTTGCAGCAGCACAGGATTGCAATACATTAGCAATTTGTCCAATTGTCTGTAAAGGTTGATTTGCCATTCTTGAATATTGAATGAACATTTGTATGAACTCTACTCCTGCAGCGCCACTTACAACTAAGATTCCTCCCAAAAAACAAATACTGATATAAGATAAGTTTCCAATAAACATCATAATTGGCATCATTAAGCCTGATACAAACTGACTTTTCCAAGCGCTAGATTTCATTGCTTGATTACAATGATCAAAAGCCTTATATGTCATTTCTTCTTGATGATATGCAATGATGACCTGATGTCCTGAGTATGCTTCTTCAATATGAGCATTCAAATCTCCTAAGCTTCTTTGTTGTGCTTTAAAGAATTTTTGTGAATGCTTAATGATAATAATCAAACAAATTAAAGATAACGGAATAGAAACTACACATATTAAAGCCATTTGCCATGCAATGGTAAACATCATGACAAACACACCAATCAGTAAGATGACTGAAGAAAATGTATTGACCATACTTTGATTAAGATTTTGGCTAATACTATCTACATCATTAGTTACTCTTGATAATAAATCTCCATAACTTGTAGAATCAAAGTATTTTAATGGAACACGATTGATTTTTTTAGAAATGTCCTCTCTTAGCTTAAAAGATATCTTTTGTGTAACTCCTGTAAGCAAAAAGGAAGCTATATATGCACCAAAAGCTGCAAGGCAATAGATACACACTAAAGTTATACCTATCTTGAAAATATAATCAAAGCGGATAGCATCACCACGAACAACTCTTTGACACTCCTTCGTAATTTCACCTAATAATTTAGGTCCAAATAAAGATCCAAATGCACCAACAATAGAAAATAATATAGCAATGATTATATATCCCATGTATGGCTTAATATAAGGGATTAGTTTTCCTAAACCCTTTTTTATACTTTTGGGTTTCTGACTTATTGTCATAGGTCTAGGCATTTTCAATCTCCTCCTTTGAAAGTTGAGAATAGGCAATTTCTTGGTATACTGTACAATTCTTTATTAATTCTTCATGTGTACCCGCACCTACGATTTTACCTTTTTCTAAAACAAGTATTAAATCTGCATCTAAAATGGTTCCTATTCTTTGTGCTACGATAATCTTTGTAGGTTGATAATCTAGTTTTTTCAAATTTTCTCTTAAAACCTTATCCGTTTTAAAATCTAGCGCTGAGAAGGAATCATCAAATACAATTATTTCTGGTTTCTTAATTAAAGCTCTTGCAATAGAAAGTCTTTGCTTCTGCCCACCAGAAAAGTTAGAACCCCCTTGAGAAACATCCTGGTCCAAGCCAGCAGGGCTATCCATAACAAAATCATAAGCCATTGCCATTTTTAAAGCATCCATCATTTCTTCTTCTGTTGCATCGTTCTTACCATATAAAAGATTAGAGCGAATGGTTCCTTTAAACAAAAGAGCTTTTTGAGCGATAAAAGCAATCTTATCTCTTAAAACTTCTAAATCATAATCCTTTGTGTTAACCCCATCTACATAGACTTCCCCTTCTGTAGCATCAAAGAACCTTGGAAGAAGGCCAATTAAAGAACTTTTACCAGATCCTGTAGAACCAATAATAGCCACTGTATCTCCTTGCTTTGCAGAAAAATTAATATGATCCAAAACATTTTCTTTAGAATTTGGATAACTAAAACATACATTATTATACTCAATTTTGCCAACTGCATCACTTTCAGGTGTTTGGATGTTTATAGGATTACGAATGGATGGAACAACCTCCAAAACATCACGAACACGCCTTGCAGACACCAATCCTCTTGGCACCATAATAAATATCATAATCAACTGCATAAATGCCATAACAATCATCATTGTAATTTGCTGAAAACCAAAAACACTTCCTAAGAATAAAGGATTCTCATTAATCAAATATGCACCAATCCACAAAATTGCTAAGCTAGTACCATTCATAATGATGTTCATCCCTGGCATCATTAAATTCATCATTCGATTGACAAAAATATTTGTCTTAGTTACCTTTTGATTTACATTACAAAATTTTTCTTCTTGATATTCTTGCGCATTATTTGCACGCACAACACGAATACCTGTTAAATTTTCTCTAGTTACTAAATTTAATCGATCTGTATATTCTTGAATCCGCTTAAATCTTGGAAGTACAATTAAAAAAATGGAAACTACTAAGGTTACTAACGCAAGAACAGCAATAACCACAACCCAGCTTAGTTCTGCTGCCTGCTCTATTCTCCCAGCTTTTAATATACCTAAAATTGCTGTTGTTGGAGCTGCAATTCCCATCCGAAGTGTCATAATGACAACCATTTGAACTTGTGTAATATCGTTGGTTGTTCTTGTGATTAATGAAGCAGTAGAACACTGATCAATCTCATTTGTAGAAAAACTCTGAATATGAGAATATACTTCTTTTCTTAAATTATAAGAGAAGCTAGATGCTATTTTACTTGCAAAAAAACAAACTAAAATTGAACTTAGCATTGACAAACTTGCAAATCCTAGCATCTCTAATCCATTTTGTAATATCTTTTTTTGATATTCTTTTTTTAATGCTTCTGTCAATAATCCTTGAGATAATAACCCCTCAGATGTAGAGGCCGTTGTTAAAATATTTGTTAGTCTTGTTGGTAACTCCAAATCCGAATATACCTGTAATATAATGAGCCCAATCACTAAAACGATTAACAGATATGCCCACTTATTTAAGTGTTTTAATAACTTTATCATTTTTCATCCTCCATAAATTGAATTGTCAAATCTAGAATTCGAATTAAGTGCTCTTTTTCTTCTCCCAAAGATTTGAAATAATCTTCCATTTTTTTATTATACTCCTGATATAAATTTTCATAATTTTTTGAAGTAATATCTGTAAGATCATAATACTTTATTCTTTTATCCTGTTCATCTACTCTTCGAAATACATAGTTCTTCTGCTCTAATATATCTAATTTATGAAGAATTGCAGGAAGTGATACATGAAAATCATTAGCTAAGTCTGTTGCTCTTACTAAGATATTTTTCTGACTTAAAAGAAAAATATGATTTAGTATTTCAAACTCAATTTTTGTCAAATTTGCTTTTTGAAGTGGAACAATCATTTTTTCAAAGAACTTATTCTTTATTATTCTAAATTTTACAGCGATTTCTTCATTTAACATACAATCTCCTTTATTTTGTTTACCTAGTTAACTATTTTAATCACTGAAATATATTTTTTCAATACATTTTCTTATTTTTTCATAATTTCACATATTTAAAATAAAAAACAGCCTTTACAGCTGTTTAATCTATAGACTCATCTAAATAGGTTTTCTTGCTCATGATGCATCTTTTTGTGCCTTCTAGCAATAACTTGTTCAAACACGATATAGCATATTAAACTAATCAACATTAAAAAATAATAAGTTATCATGCGCCATAAAAGCATTCCTGAAGCAGCAACTGAAGATGTCATTGCAGGAATGACAGTGACAAAAAGAGACTGAAAGGCAAATTCAATTCCTCCAGATGCACCTGGGGTAGGAATATAGCATGTCATAGCAATCGCAAATGTTGTCATGGAAACAATTAAAGCTATATCCTTAGGTTGAACTTCTATTCCTAAAGATAGTAAAATAAAATAAGGAATCATATAATAACATATTAATCCTGTTAGTTTAGCAAGAATACTAATGAAAAATTTAAATTTCATTCCTAATAAACTTTTAAAAGTACTTTGTGCTCCTGCACAATATTGTTCAAACACAGCAATATATTTTTCCAATTTATTTTTAAAAATTTTTCTAGTCAAAATAAAACGAACCAAACGATTCAATAAATTTCTTATTGTTTTAGAAAGTCCAACAGAACAAAAAATTGTTAATATAAAAATATTAATAACTAAACCAATAACAATCATTATAATTAAATGCGGAACTCCCTGTGTTAGAGTCTGAAAGAAAAATAAGGAAGACACACATAAAATCACAATTGCAATTTGGTTTATAACAAAATTCATTAATATTAATCCAGAACCTCTAGATAGACTAACACCTATCTTGCTATAAGAATAAATTTGAAATGGTTGTCCTCCAGAAGAAAAAGGAGTTAAGCCATTAAAAAAATATTCCATTGTCCCAATCATATATGAATCTATTGTAGAAATACTTTCATGGGTCTTAGAATGCCCTAAAAGAACAATAGGGATTGGATTAAGTAAAATATAAATTAATAAAAATAAAAAACAAAATAAAAGCCAACGCCAACTTGCCTTTTGAATCACTGCTCCAATTTCTTGCATATCATGTAATGAAAATAATACAATCAGTACAACTGCAGAAATTACAATAAAAAAGATAAGCTTGGGAAGTATTTTTTTTAAGTTTTTCATCTTCTCAACTCCTTATCAAAAATTAGGCTTCTAAGAAGAAGCCTACTATGCATCGTATTTTTTGATAAAAGCAATTCCCAGTGGATATGGGCCTGTATGAACAGAAATAGTTGCACCAATTTGTTCTATCATTTCTATTTTCTTATGAAATATTTCTTCAAATTTAGCAGCTAAATCTTTACCTTCTTCTAAAGAGTATCCATATCCAACTTCAATAAGATAATCATCTAAATTCAAATTGTATTTTTTTACAATTCCAGCAAATTTATCAAAAATCTTCATGATTGCTCGTTTTCTAGATAAAGCAATTCCTCCAGAATGAATTTCTCCATCCTTAGCAATAATCAGTGGTGCCACCTTGAAAATATTTCCAACAATTGAAGTCAATTTTCCTATTCTTCCACCGTGCTGTAAATAAGATAAACCATTAATTGTAAAATAACAACGACCAGTATCTTTTAATTCATTTGCTTTCTTTATAGTATCATCCAAGGTTAATCCATTCTTCTTCATTCTTGCCATTTCACGAACCAATAGTCCTTGTGGACAAGATAGTAAAGTTGAATCTATAATTTCAACTCTAGCATCAGAATGCTCTTCAATAAACATATCTCTTGCCATTAACGCAGAATTCAATGAACCACTGAATTTTTTAGAAATTGTTACACAAACCACATCATATCCCTCTTGATATGCTTTGTCAAATTCATTCATATAGTCATTTGCGGTTGGCATAGATGTTTTAGGAAATACAGAAGGGTTATCGACTAACTGCTGATAAAAATCCTGTACAGCCACATCTACTTTTTCTTTTAAATATTTATCTTGTTCAAAAGCAACATAAAATGGTACAACTCTAACCCCTAGTTCTTTTACGACTTCATCAGATAGATCACATGCTCCATCTGAAATAATAACAAAATCTTTCATTCATATTCCTCCTAGGATATTTATATTATAGCACAGACGATAACCAGTTTAAAGTCTACTCCACAAATTCTATATTTTCAAAAGTATTTAAATATGCATTATTTTTCAAATGAGGAGAGTGAACAACAATTTTTTTTAAATTATCACATGCATAAAATGCATCTACTCCTAATGTATGACATGTTGATGGAATAACAATTTCTTCTATGTTTGTATAGGCAAATGCATAAGAACCTATAATAGATGTCCTTTTTAAAAGAACAGAGGACAAATGATGGCATTCCATAAAAGCAGCTCCATCAATATATCTAGCCTGCAGTTCTATTTGTTCTAAACTAACACAATTTTGAAAAGCATTTCTTCCAATCTTTTCTACATTGTTTAAGTTAACTTCTTTTAATCTCTTACATCCCTTAAAACTCATTCTTTCAACTTCTACTATGGTCTCACTTAATATCACTTTTTGCATCTTTGTTTTATTCATAAAAGCTCGAGCACGAATTTTCGTTACTGGTTTAGAATGAACATAAGATGCAATTGTATAGCTCTTAGCATTCCCATAAACTTTATCAACATAATAGCTTTCTGTTTCTTTATCATAGGCATAAGTGATACGTGGAATTAAGTAATAGCAAAGTAAGCTTGCACATATTGCAATAAAACATATAAGCAAAGTGCATAAATAAATAATTTGCTTCTTCTTCACAGGTTACTCCTCCATATTCTTATATTGAATTTCATATAAACTATAATACAATCCTTTTTTAGCTAATAAATCCTGGTGTGTACCCATTTCCATAATCTTCCCCTTATGTAGTACAATAATATTATCAGCATGCTGAACTGTAGATAAACGATGAGCTACAATGAGCATTGTTCCCACATTCATCATTTTCTCTAAGGAATCTTGAATCAAAACTTCTGTTTCTGTATCAATATTTGCAGTCGCTTCATCTAAAATCATAATATTAGGTTTATGCAAAATAGTTCTAGCAAAACTCAAAAGTTGGCGTTGCCCAGAGGAGAAATTATTTCCTCTTTCTAAAACCTCATACTCATATCCTTTATCAAGTTTTTCAATAAAATGAGAGGCATTGACATATTTACATGCATTTACAATTTCTTCATTGGTAAATTGATCATCTCTCATGGTAATATTAGATTTGATTGTACCACTAAATAAAAATACATCCTGTAGCATTTGACCAATATGTCGTCTTAAACTTTCCAACCTAATTTTTTTAACATTGATACCATCAATTCGGATTTCTCCTTTTTGAATTTCATAGTTTCTTACAATTAAAGCAAGAATTGTTGTTTTTCCAGCTCCTGTTGCTCCAACAAAAGCAACGGTTTGCTTTGGTTCTATTGTAAAGGTAACATCTTGTAATATCCACTTTCCTTCATTATAAGCAAACCAAACATGATCAAATTCAATCTTACCCTCAATATGATCTAAATCAATTGCATCCTCATCATCTAAAATATCTATTTTTGTATCCAAAATTTCAAAAATTCTTTCTGAAGAAGCAAAGGCGGATTGTAACTGATTAAACTGATCTGCCAGTTGCTGAATTGGATTAAAAAATTGACCATTATACTGATAAAATTTAACTAAATTTTTTGCTGCAAGTTTTTCAGCAATCACCATAGAAAATCCATTCCACAAAATAATAATTTGACACAAAACAAATAAAACATAAATTGCTGGGCGGAACACGCCAAATATTAATACTTCCTTTATACTGTTTTTCTTAAGCTCTGTATTTCTTTGTCGGAATTCCATCATTTTTTTAGGCTCTTGATTGAAAATCTGAGTGATTTTCATTCCACTTAAATTTTCTGATAAAAATGCATTCACATTAGAAACAGAACCTCGAACTTTACGATATTGCTTTCTAGAAACTTTATTAAAAATAATTGTAATACCAATTAAAAAAGGAATAACACATAAGATATACGCTGTTATTAGTGGAGAAAGTATCATCATCATGATAAAAACAAATAGAATTGTCAAAATATAACGAATTAAATTTACTATGACATTCGTATACAATTCATTAACCATATTTACATCTGATGTCACTCGAGTTACAAGTTTCCCTACAGGAGTTGCATTAATTTGAGATATAGCAAGACCTTCTATTTTAACAAATACCTCTCTTCTGATAGTCATTACAATCTTCTGCCCTGCCTTTTGAAGCATCATGGTATTAAAATAATTTAAAAAGGCTGCTCCAACAATGATAATGGCATATAAAGAAACTAAAAGAATTGTAAAATGAATCTTTTCTTTATTTGTTGCTGAATTTGAGGATAAGACACCAACAAGTTCACCTTCTAAAAATGCAGGAAGCAAATCTACGATAACTAACAAAATCGTGAAACATAAAGAAAGAAACAAAAACAAGCGAACAGGTTTTGCATAATGCAATAACCGTTTTAAGATTGCTTTATCTTTATAGGTTTTAATATTTTTATTATCATCAAAACGTTCCATTATTTTTCACCTCCATGAATAGCTTCTTCTAAGGACTGAAGGCGAACCATCTCTTGATACTCTATACAAGATTCTAATAATGCTTCATGTGTTCCTTGACCAACAATTTTACCATCATCCATAACAACAATTAAATCTAAAGTCTGCACAGTTGAAATTCGATGAGCAATCATAATTGTCGTTTTTCCTTTACGCAATTGACGTAAATTTGTCAAAATTGTTTCTTCTGTTTTTGTATCAACAGCAGATACAGAGTCATCAAAAATAAGAATTGAAGGATCCTTTACAAGAGCTCTGGCAATGGAAACTCGCTGTTTTTGACCACCAGACAAGGTCACACCTCGTTCTCCTAATATTGTATTATACTTTTCTTGAAATTCTACAATATTGTTATGTACATCTGCTAACTTTGCAGCAGAAACAACACATTCCTCATCTATTGTTTCATATGCAAAAGCAATATTATTAGATATTGTGTCACTGAATAAAAAATTATCTTGAGGTACATATCCAATGCTATCTCTTACTTTTTTATAAGGAATATGCATAATATCTTTATCATCAATGAATATTTGACCATCATCTAAATTGTAGGTTCGAAGCAATAAATCTACTATTGTTGTTTTCCCACAGCCTGTTCTTCCTATGATTCCAACCATGGTTCCTTTTGGGATTACAAAAGAAATATTTTTTAATACTTGTTCTTTACCATCTGGATAATTAAAAGTTAAATTTCTAAATTCAATCTTTCCATCAATTTGATCTATTTCTTCTACATTCTCATCTAAAATATCAACCTTCTCATCTAAAAATTCATCAATTCTAGACAAAGAAGCCTTTGCCTGAGCTCGCATATTAATTAATTGTGCGACTGCCATAAAAGGCCATATCACAGCATCAAAATAACCAATAAATTCTAGCATTTGGCCTGTTGTGAATGGTTTTCCCATATATCCATGAATTACAAAATAAGCACCACCTGCAAACAATACCACAAATATGGAAGAAATGATTGCAGTCAACAATACATTAAGTAAAGTAGCAAATTTAACAAAGTTGATATTTTTTACTCGATTTTCTTCATTTATTTTATCAAAATGCCGGATCTCATGAATCTCCTTGACAAAGGCCTTCACAACAGCAATACCGCTGAAATTCTCTTGAGTAAAATCAGAAAGATTCTCATAAGCTTCTTGTCGCTCTTTGAATTTTTGTTTCATTATTCTTCCAACTAAGACAGACACTACTGCAATTAAAGTCATTGGTACAATACTAAAGCAAGCCAAAATCCAATTTGATATAAACATCTTAACTAAAGCCATACTTCCTAAAAATACAGCATCAATTGTCATAACCGTTCCACTAGCAAAAGATTGTCGGATGACTTGCAAGTCATTGGTAAATAAAGCCATTAAAGCACCTGTTTTATGATGCTTATAATATGCATTAGATAAAAGTAGAGAATGGCTAAACATATCATCTCTTATATCAGATTCTACTCTTGCAGCAACACCAAAAATACAATACCGCCAAGTAAATCTTCCTATAAACATAATCAAAGCTATGATTCCAAGTTCAAGCATGAGAATTTTTATTCCTTCAGGATTATGAAATAAAGAATCTGGCTTTCCTTGTGCTTCTTCACTCACTCCATCAATAATTTGGCCATAAATCTTAGGAATTTCTAATTGTACCCAGTTGACCGCAAGCAATGCCAAAATACCAAAAAGAAAAAACAAAAAATATTTATAATAGTATTTATTTATATGTCTTCCAAATATCATAAATTCCCCTCCACTATATTGAAAATATTAAAAATATTTATACATCTCATTTAGCTTGTTTTTTGATAAATTCCTTCATATCAAAAGGCATATCCTTAAGAAGATGAATTTGTAAATGTGTCACTGGATGAAAAAATGTAACTTCATAAGAATGAAGCATAGGACGTTTAGCCTCATCCCCACCATATAATTTATCCCCAGCAATAGCATGTCCAATATGAGCCATATGCACTCGAATTTGGTGGGTTCGTCCTGTTTTTAGTTTCACCTTAACTAAACTATACTTTTCAAATTCCTCAAGAACAGCATATTGTGTAATTGCAGATTTCCCTGTTTTAGAAACTCTTTTTCTTTGCTGGTGATGACGATCCTCACCAATTGGCAAATCAATTGTTCCTGTTTTTTCTTTAAAATGTCCTTTTACAATACACAAGTAAACTCTTGCAAGTTCATGCGTTTTGATCATATCATCTAACTTGGCTAGCGTTAAACTATCTTTTGCAAAAATTAAAATTCCTGTTGTATCTATGTCTAATCGATGCGCATATTTTATAGATAAATCTAGATTCTTGTTTTGATAATAATAGCTGACAATATTACACATCGTTCCACTTTTTGATTTATCATCAGGATGAACTAAAATATTTTTAGGCTTATTTACAATTAAAAGATAATCATCCTCATAAACGATGTCTAACTTCTTTTTATCAGGTAAAAAATCTCGTGTTTCTCTATAATCAATTTGAACAATGTCATTTTCTTTTAAATAATAATTTCTTCCTTCACATTTTTCATTTACTTTAATTCTTTTTTCCTCAAATAAATGATGGATTTTAGATTTTCCAAGTGCATATCCTTCTATATATTGTAATAATGTCTTACCAGCATCTACAATGCCTATTTTATAATTGATCTTCATGGATATACTTACTTTCAATTAAACCAATCACTCCCTCATGTTTAATCAAACTATAAGGTTTTGCTTTCTTGATTATTGAAATTTGATCTCCTTTTTTTAAACTTAAAAATGTATTTGATCCATCATAGCAATAAAATTTATGATCTACCTTAAAAATAAATTCCTCATTTACCCATAATAAATCCTCACTATCTATAGGTTGGATAAGATAAAAATCTAAATCCTTTGTTAATACCTTTACTTCATTTTTACCATATCGCATACTATAAAAGTTTTTAGGATGCTCATAATAAATATCTTCTTCTATTTGATATTTTGGATAATGGTCTAAGCAAACAAAGGAATACCTCATTGTTTCTAAACTATCTAAAATAACAACGTTTAGCTGCCCACCTTTAACAACATTATTTCCACCATCTATAGAAATAATATTTTTCCTACTATCAAAAATAGGATTCACACATGCGATATCTGAACGATAGTTTCTTGTAGGATAATGCCCCACAATCATAGTTTTTGGTTGTGGCTTGCTGAGTTCTAAAAAACGATCAAATTTTAAAACATCAATAGAATTTTTTGGAATATTATGGATATCTTCTATTCCTCCATGAACTAAGACTAACAGATCATTTATAAAAATAACATCTGGAAGTTCTTCAATAAAGGAATAATATTGTGGAAATGATTTTTGGATTAAGGCAATAAAATCTTCTATATCCATTGATTGATGTAAAGAATAATTCAAACGATTTGCCAAATCATTAATGATAGATTTTTGTTTATCTAAAGCATAATATAAGAACTTCTCTTTATCTAGTGGAGGTAAAATAAAACGAAAAACCTCATCACAATTTCCAGACATGAAATAAACATTTGGTTTTTGATTCAGTTCTATTATATAATCTAGCATTGAAATATTATCTAAAAAGTCTCCTTTTTCAATCATATCACCAATAACAAATAAATAATCATCATCTGAAAAATTTACATCATGTAATGCCTGTTTAAAAAGTTTTATATCTCCATGGATATCACTCATAAATAAAAATCGTTTATTTGTAGGTAAATTTAAATTGAGTACTTTAGTTGATTTTGTTTTATTCATCATGCATGCTCCTTTCTTTTAAGGAGTATATACAACCACAATAATCCTGCCTATATAGCCCATATTCTTTAGAAAGGGTAATAGAATGCTTATAACCTTCATCCTTTTTAAAATCAGAATATAAAAATGGAATTTGATATTTTTGTTCTAATTGAAGTCCAATTTCATTAATCCAAGATGTAACTTTATATGGTGATATAGAAAGGGTTGTTGTAAAAAAATCAAAAGAAAGTTCTTTGGCTTTTTTGGCTGTTTTTTCTAATCGAAGTTTATAGCAGTTATAGCATCTTTGGCTACGTTCTCCAAGCTGTTCAAGACCTTCAATTTGCTGATTAAAATCATTTGGAAGATATGGATCTGCAACAACTTGAATGTTATAATCTATGTTTTTACAGAATCGAATTTGTTCTAAAAGTCTAGCTTGATACTCACTTTCTGGATAAATATTATCATTTGTATAATAAATTGTAATGTCAAAGTATGGTTTAAGAAGCATAAGCACATGCGAAGAACATGGTGCACAACAACTATGAAGAAGTAATTTATATTTTTGATTTGCCTTACTCAATGCTTCTTTTAATTCTTTGTAGCTATTATACATATCCTTCACTTCCTTTTTGACAAAATTCTTTATTATTATATAATAAAAGAATGATTTTCACAATAAAGAATCAAAATATCCTCTAATTTCTAGAGGATATTTTGATAACATAATTTTAATTGTTTAAAAATTGTTTTAAGTCAGGATAATAGTCTTGTAAATAGGTCTCTGTGTTTTTAACCATTTCCTTAAAAAGTTTACTACCATCTTCTACTGATAAATTACTGCACAAAGATTGATTCATAAAGCAAGCAAAAATCTTTTTAAAATCTCTAAGTTTTATCCCCTCATACAACGCATCAATATTATTTGCTGCACGATAGACCATATTTGCTACAGCAAGTGGGAGGGGGTTAGAAACAATAGGTTTTACCTGATCATGAGCAAAAATGCAATTTGTTTCAACAATGCTTCCCAGTGGCATTTGAGGACACTGTCCTGTGTTGGGAAGGTTCACATTTGAGATAATATTTTGATGACCTAATATTGCCTTCATCAAATCTGTTGCTTCTTCATTTGAAGGAACAAGTTCAATTTCTTTTTTCCCTTCAGCAAGCAATATAGAATCTTCAATTCGCTCTTTCATTTGATTGATACGAAAATCTACTGTAGTCAAATTAAACTTCCATTTTTTCACCCATCCAGGACTCTTTAAATACCAGTTAGAGGGAACAAATTCTGCCAAATGACGATCACCAGCAGCTGCTAAAGCACCATACCTTTGATATAGATCCATTTTTACTTTATTTCCATAAGCAAAACAATCCTTCTTAAACTGAAATCTAGATATATACTCATAATACCCATCCTTATAGTATTTATCCATAAAACTAGGAAGCAAGGATAAAATATCAATGTTTTTGTATTTTGCTTCTGTAATCCAAGTAAAATGATTCACCCCACACGCGTCTGTGTAAATATCATGTCGATGTGCTGATATTCCTTTTTCTTTATTCAAAACAAGACACAAAAATTCTTGAGCATGAAATACTTCATGACAACATCCAAATGCTTTAATTTGTGGAAAAACATCATATAAAGTCTTTACACAAATGCTCATAGGATTTGTAAAATTGATCACCCAAGCATTTGGGCAAATATCTTTAATTTTTCTTGCAAATTCTTCATAAATTGGTACAGTACGCATAGCTCTAAGAACTCCCCCTGGACCAGCTGTATCGCCAACAGACTGATATATTCCATATGCCTCAGGAGCATGGACATCACTTCTCATTTCCTCAAATGTTCCAGGTAAAATGGAGATGACAACAAAAGTTGCATCTTTTAAAACATCTTCTAATTTTTCATAAACTTTATATAAAAACTTAGATAACGCCTTGGGATTATCATTAATTCTATTTCCGATTTTTTGATTTCTTTTGGCTGCTTCTATATCAATATCATATAAACCAATTTCTCCAGATAATCCTTCTGATAAAGCCAAATCTGTCATAAAGGTTCTTGCCCATTGTTTAGAACCACCACCAAGATAAGCAATTTTAAAGTTTTCCATTTTCATAATCCTTCTTCCATAATATATTTAGATGAATATCCTTTTTCCCAACAGCAGATTCATAAGTCATTTGCTTATAAAATTGAAACCCACATTTTTCTTGAACTCTTTTACTTTGATAATTATCATTAAAATATGAGCAAACTAAGAAATCCACTTTGACTTTTTCAAAAAGATACTGAATAACAGCTTCTAAAGCCTCAGGAATCAATCCTTTGCCCCAATACATCTTAGAAAGTACATATCCAATTTCTCTTCCTTTCCAAGAATCAAATTCATTTAATTTCTTTTCATCATAAGCTTCAATTCCTAAAGAACCTATGACCTTTTGGTTTTCTTTTAAAACAACCGCAAATACCTTTTTATGCTTTATAAAAAGATCTAAAATCGTTTTGGTTTGTTCTAAACTAGTATGATGAATCCATCCAGCCATTTCACCAACACCTTCAACAGAGGCATATTCAAAAAAATCATTTAAATCCTCTAATTCAAAAGGTCTCAACAAAACTCTTTTTGTCTCAATTTTTACATTAGAAATATCAATTTCACAGTTCATTTCAATCACCTGCAATCTTTCTTGCTGTTAAGAGCCCATCTAAACTAGCACTAATGATTCCTCCAGCATAGCCTGCTCCTTCTCCCATTGGATAAATACCAGAGAAATTCGATTCTCTATTTTCATCTCTTAAAATTCGTACAGGAGATGAGCTTCTAGATTCAATTCCAATAAGTATAGCATCTGGATGATAAAATCCATTCAATTTGTGATCAAATTCAATGATACCTTCCTTAATACCATCAACAACAAATTTAGGTAAACATCGATTGAGATCACATAACAAAACTCCATGAGGATACGTCGTCTTTATACTTCTCAAAGAGGAAGCAATTGTTCCTTCCATAAATTCTTTCATTAAATTTGCTGGGGCCTTATAGTCTTTAGACTGCAAATAAGCTAGTTGCTCATAATGCTTTTGAAATTCTATTCCATCAAGAACGCCATATCCATAATCCTCTGGTCTTACATCTACTAAGATTGCACTATTGGAATTTTTTCCTTCTCTTTTTTGATTACTCATTCCATTTGTAACTATTGTGCATTCATCTGATGTTGATGCCATAACATATCCTCCAGGACACATACAAAATGTGTATATTCCCCTACCATTTTTATGGCAGCTAAGCTTATAATAGGCTTTTGGCAAAGCATATGCAAATTTATCATATTGGCATTGATTGATGTATTCAGCACAATGCTCTACGCGAACACCCATAGAAAATGCCTTTGGTTCCATTTGAAGTTTCATATTTTGATAAAGATGTGTAATGGTATCTCTTGCTGAATGACCAATTCCTAATAATAAATGCTGTGTTTGAAATGAAATCTTTTGATCTGTTTCAATGATTAAAACATTATCTTTTCTTTGTGCATTCATAAATTTGGTATTAAAATAAAATGTTCCACCAAGAGAAATAATTTCTTCTCTTATATTTTTAATCACTTTCCTCAATACATCTGTTCCAACATGAGGCATAGCATCATATAAAATATCTTCATTTGCCCCATGAAGATAGAGTTCTTTAAAAATAAATTGTATTAAAGGATTTTTCACATTTGTTGTAAGCTTACCATCTGAAAAAGTTCCAGCTCCACCTTCACCAAATTGAATGTTACTATTTATATTTAATTCCTTCTTTTGAATAAAGTTCTCAACATCCTTGACTCGTTCATCAATTTTTGAGCCTCGTTCTATAATAATAGGTTTTGCACCACATCTAGCCAAATAAAGACTTGCAAAAATTCCTGCTGGACCAAATCCTACCACAACAGGGGAAACCTTTCCTTTCCAATTTGGATATTCCATCTTAAATTCAGTTTTATGATAGATAGAAACCATTTTATTCTTTATTTTTTCGTTTGTTTCTATTAATAAATGATATACATAAAATATAGCATTTTTATTTCTTGCATCAATAGATCTAGATAAAATTTTATATGTAAAATGTTTTATTTTTAACTTAGTTTTTATCAATTCTTCTAAATTTTTTAAAGAACCAACCAATACTTTAAACTGATTTATTTGATACTGCATAGATAATCTCCTATCTTTAAACCACAACAAAAAGCAAACATCAAATTATAACCACCACATATTCCATCTACATCTAAAAGCTCTCCACCAATCAAAATGTGTGGGTTTCCCTTTAACGTAAGATTTTCATTTACCTCTTCTATAGGTACTCCACCAGATACTACTTGTGCAAATTCAAAATCATATACATTTTTGATTTTAAATTTGAAGTTGTGAATCTTTTCTAAAACATCAGTTTCATTTTTAAAATATTCAACTAATTTAGGATGAAGAATTCCACCTAAATCTTCTACATTTTCAATTTTTAAATTGGGAACTAAATCTAAAGAAATAAAACAATTCGTTTTATCCTTTAGTCTTGCATACATACTTGATAAATTCAAAATACAGATTCCTGAAATGCCATCTGCTTTTAAAATGACCTCTCCAGATTCCTGATACATGACCTCATCTTGCTGCATTAACGTTGCCATACATTTTACTCGTACGCCAGATAATCTTTTAAAATCACAATCCAATTGGAATCCAACTAAACTTGGGATGGGTTTTTGAACTGGTAAATGCATAGAATCTAAATAAGAATAAAATCCTTCTTGCTTTTTTGGAATAAAAGAAGCCATTGAACCTGTAGCTAAAACAATATAATCAAATGGTCCCCTTACATTGTTAATATAATACTTGTGATTTACCACTGTTATAGATTGGACAGGAAAATTTTCTACAATTTTTAATTGCTTCTTTAAAAGACAATTTAAGACAGTTAATGAAGATTCACTATAAGGATATATTCTTCCTTCTTCGTCATGTTTTGTAAGTAAATGAATAGATTTAAAAAAATCAAATAATCGAGTTTGGTAGTTCTTTACAAGCTTATATCCAAATAAAGTATTGTAAGCAGATGGAAAAATATTTAGATTTGCAAGATTTGCCTTACCATTCCCACTAGCAAGAATCTTTCTACCAACAAGACTTTTTTCAAATATTTCATATTCAATTTGATTATCTTGTAATACATTTGCTAGTACAAGTCCACAGGCTCCACCACCTATAATTGCAACCTTCATACGACCACCTACTTTTTTACTATTTTACCATTTTATTTTAAAAAAAGAAAGAAGATGTATCGTCTTCTTTCCTTTATAAATCTTAGTTTCTTTTTCTATATTCTTCTAATCTAGATTCTAATTGTTCTATCTTGTGATTTAACATCATATTTTGTTCTTCTAATAATTCTACCTTAACATCAAGTTCAAAAATATTATAAGCATAATAAAAATTAGAATAATATTTTCCTTTTCTTTTTAAATAATCTTCATATTTAAATGTTTTAGGTAAAAATAAATAAAATAATATCGCAATCAGTAAAAAAACACCACCAAAAATGATAAACATGATTCCAAATTCGTTTTCAGCTGATTCTGTTGAAGTCAATAGAAATATTACTCCTAATAACAAAAATAACAAGCCAATAGGTAAAAAAATAGCAAGTATTATTTTTTTACTTAAATTAAATTGTTTTTTTACTCGATCTTCAAATCTTGTTTTTATTTGTTCTAATTTATCATCTTTTTCATTATTATCTAAAAATTCCATTTTCATCACTCCATTTTATTGCTTATTCTTCATTTCTTCTATTGCTAGTTCAAAAACATCTTCTAATTTTTTTACACAATTATCAATGGAATATTGCTTCGCATATTCAATATATTCTTCACTTCTTTTATTCTTTTCTAAAGGATTTTCAATATAATATTCAATTTTTTCTTTTAAAGAAGTATGATTTCCATGCTCAAATAAATTGTGTTCATCTAAAGCAAACTGATTGGTAGCAGAAATTTTACTATCAGAAATAATTGGCACTAATCCACAAGTGAAAGCCTCCATACAACTGATTGCTTCTATTTCAGCATCAGAAGCATGAACATATAGATCACTATAGTTAATGACATCAAGCAATTCTTTTTCATTATAGAATCCAAAAATAGGTGGATTGGTAAGTTCAGACCCCAATGCCTCTAAGTGAGATTTCCATGGTCCTTTACCTGCCAAAATCAATTGAATTTTGGATTCATATTTGGATTCTTTTATAGCATGAATGATAAGATCTTGTCTTTTTTCTACACTGTATCTACCTACCATAAGAATAATAAATTTATCCTTGAGGTTTTCTGGCTTTGCCACTTCTTGTTTTTTAAATACTTCACTTACCCCATTTGAAATTACATGCAAATTTGAACGATACCCATGGTCTTTTAATTGCCCTGCAATCATATCAGAAGGACAATGCACATGGTTAAATTTATTGTAAAATCTTTTAAATTTTCTATAAATATAATTATTGACAAATTTCACTTTGTTCATATGAATTGTTGAGGTTATATTTTCTGGCTGAAGATGAAATGCTGCTGTAGATGCAACATGCATCTTATCACATATTTTCTTACCATATCTTTGACATCCAAAAGGCAGAAGAAAATGAACAACATCGCTTCCTTTAATTGCTTCTTTTATAACCTTCTTATTTTTCTTTGCAAAAATAAATCCCTGAGATTTAGATACCTGATATAAAACTGGTATTTTAGAAATCCCCAATTCAAATGCGTTTTCTGGTTCTATATTATCAACCGTAGAGGCTGCTATTCTCACTGTGTGCCCATGCTTCATCAAAACTTCAGCAAAGCGTCTAGTTGTCATTGTTGTTCCGTTGGATGCTGAAGCATATGAATCAACAATCAATGTTATAATCATAAAACTCACCCTTTTCAGTTACCATCATTATACTATATCTATAAAAAATAGACAAGATTTTTTTAAAATACAAAGGGAAATGCAATATATAATTCACATTTCCCTATATTCTATTAACATAACTCCAATATAGCGTTACTCATATCCTCATCATCTAAAACAACATAGGACACCATCTTATCTGTATTTCCTTCATATATATAATCAATATTCATATCTACTGCCACTCGATCAATTGCATCTTGAATCATATATGCTGCTTCACTTGATAGGATTTCTTTTGGTAAGCTTACCAATAATGGTCGAACATTATTTTTTAAAAGTTCATTTATAATCTCTTTTAAAACTCCTTCAAACGCAAGAGGATGATTTAGATCATTTTCTCCTAATGCTATTATACAATCATTATATAATTCTTTAATTGGAATTGAGCGAATTAAGTGTAATGCTCTATATGCAGTTAATCCTTGAACTGAATAATTTTCTATATCATAATTTTTAGATAACTTAATTGATACTTGATTTTTTGTTGTAATATACTTTTTATTTTCAATTTTAATGTCTTGAAATAAACTACCACCAAAAATAGCAATTCTTTTTCTCATGTTCTTTTTCCTCCTGTTATCTAGTTTACAATACCAGTTTACATCAACTTTTCAAACTTGTCAACCTTTTTTTATAAAATAATTGTAATTTTAAATAATTTGTGATAAAATATCAAATGTGGGGTGGTATGATGGAATCAATTAATACAGTTTTAAACAACTGGCTTAAAGAATTAGATAATTTTTCATATAAAGATTATAAAGAACTACCAGATATAGATTTATACATGGATCAAGTAGTTACTTTTTTAGAAAAGCAGTTAGCAATTTTTCAAACTTCTTCTTTAGATAAGCAAATTACATCTTCTATGATTAACAACTATGTGAAGGGTGAGGTCATTTCTGCACCTATCACAAAAAAGTATAATCGTAAACATTTAGCATTAATTGAAGAGGTATGTACATTAAAACAAGTATTGACAATTGCTGAAATCAAACAGATCATTGATGAACTATATCAAAAAGATAATATTTCTATGGATGAAGCATTTAATTCTTTTAAGGATTTGGTTACTGAAAAAAATAAACAAGCAATTCAAAATACAACAGAAATGCTGAATCATATTGAGGATAATGATTTAACTGGATTAACAAATTTGGCAGTAGATTTAGCACTTACTGCAAGTACATGTATTTCTATTAGTAAACGTATATTGTTTTTAAATAAATTATTTTTAGAACAACAAAACAACAAAAAGAAAGATAAACCAGAGGAAGAATAAAATTCTTGCTAAAAGAAATAAAATGGGTTGAAAAACCCATTTTTTTATTCTGTACTAGAGGTGGTTGTTAGTTTCACTGTATATGCACTAGAAAACTTTTCATTCGCTAAACGTGATATACTTATAAATGTTGCTTTCGTTAGTTCTTTATCTGTATATAAATCAATAACAAGAACATCATCTTCTAATAAAACCAATACATCCTCAAAGCTTAAAGAAGCCATAATCATTTCTTCTAAAGCAATTTCATTAACTTTTGTTTGTCTTAAACTTGTTATCTTGGCATTTTCAGCTTCTACTTCTGCAACTGTTAATCCACCTGCTGCAATTTTAGCTTCTGCCTCTTCAATCAAAGCATTTACTTCTTCAATACTTTTCATTCTGGCTTCTGAAAAGTCTGGATTTGTTGTAGATGTATCTAGTCCTGGTGATGTAACTGGAGTTGATGGCTTATTGGCTTCATGGATATAGAAGATTGACATCATTACTACAACAGCCAAAAGTAATATTGGTAATCTCAATTTCTTTTTCATATAATTTCCCTCTCTTATAGTAAATTATATGAAGCAGATTATAGGATTATGCTAACTTTTCAATTACTTTCTTCATACGTATGGTTTTCTTATAGTAAGGACCATAAATATATTTTACTCCTAATTCTTTTAATTGTTCTACTTCCTCTTTTACTTTAACATTACTAGCAATAAAACATACTTTTTTCTCATCACAAAGTTTTAACAAATCCTTAAGCACTATAAACCCTTTGGATATATCATAAAGAAAATAGGAAATGGTTCCCATATAAATATCTAAAACATTCTCACTAGCAAATTGATACCCTAATAAATTAGCTGCCACAACCTGCTTTACTGTTGCATCTTTAATATGAAAAATCAAATTTCTTTTTGTGGTCTTATAAAAAGAATTTTGGGCTTCTAAAAAAGAAACAAAATTTTGATCAATCGTTTTCAAATCCACTTCAATTAAAATAGAGATTTCTCCTTTTACAGATGTTTTCAGCATTTTTAAATCTTTTGAAGCACTTGAAATTAAATATTTATTCAATACTTCCTCTAATCCCCTGCGAGCAATGACTTGTTTCACATAGGAAGAATCTATATCATAATTATCTAAAGATAAATATGCATCAAATGCAAATACTTCTCCTTCTGTTATATCCACAATTTGTTTATAACAAACTCCAATACGATTATGGTCAATTGCTTCACTAATATGCGTAATTAAGGAATTTTCATTAAATTTTATTTTAGCTTCCTCACTATCATAATGACGAATTTGATTGGCTTGATTTTTCATATCCTTTGCTAAAGATAAAGCTTCATAAGCATATTGAATGATTTTATTGTAATCAATCTGATTAATACTTTTTGATAAACGATAAACACCACATCGGAAAAATAATTTCACTCGATAGTTCTTATCATAAATCAAACTAGAAATTTTTTGAAATGCATTTTCTAGTAGATGATCTATTGTACGCCTGTCATTACAATCTAAAATTAACGCTGCGAAACGATCTGCTTCTAAATGATATAAGGATATATTAAAATGACTAGCAAACACTTCCTTTAATGACTTAGCAATGGCATAGACCAATTGATTGGAAAAATTTATTCCATAAAGTTCCTCATATAATTTAAAATCATAAACATCAAAAACAGCAAGACTGAGTTTTCGATGATTGGCATATTCCTTTAAATCAATGGATAACTTTAAATCCGTTGATAGCTTTGTCGTTGGGCTTTCATATGCTAAATTCTTCAATTCATCTCTTATTTTTATTTCATAACTAATATTATCAAGTAAGGAATATATTAAAATCATACCATTTTCAAAAGAAGGGAATAGACTTTCTTTAATGTAAACATATTCCAACCCTTTTTTAAATCGATAAGTTATCGTTTTGGGGTTTAAGGACTTATAAACCTCATCTAAAGTTTGCATATAGCCTGGTAAATCTTCTGCATGAATATGAGTGCTATATTCATGCAAGGTAGTATCTTCTAAGCTGCCTAACATCTCTTTTGCTTGATAAGATAAATGAATATTTTCATCTAAAAGTTCCTTGATTCCAGAACTTATATTTTCATATAAAAAGAACATTTTTTTATTTGAAGCACGAACAAGATTCTGTTCCATCTCTAGTATTAAAGAACGATTTAACATTTGACTAATCAATCGTAAAGTTTCATAAGCCATGGGTTCTTGTAGGAAAGATTCTGTTCCAAAAAAAGCTAGAGATCCATATACATTATCTTCTTTCCATAATGGAAAAGCAATACCAAAGGGAATAACAGAATAAACATTACCATCTACAATATTATAATTATTCTCAGTTGAGTCTTGATCTAAATATACTTCCTGTTCTTGAGATATAGCATATTGATTGATTGTATTCATTATATTCTCAAAGTTTAACTTTTTATCATACACTCTTTCTTTTTTGTAATGAAATCCAAGATACTGAGTATCATAATAAAGTAAATAACTTTCCTCAAAAGAAATCAACTTAGAAAGTTCAATTAAAGTAAGTCGTAATATTTCTCTAAATTTGGTAGTTCCTTCTAGTTGATTAATTACAGAATAAATTTTTTCTAATTTCAAATAATTGGTTGAAACATAAGCC
>JAIDKZ010000044.1 GCA_029051735.1 Anaeroplasmataceae bacterium
ATTAATCTCCTTAAGATTATTTAAAAGGAGAATACAAGACTCTATCATGTCAGAATCTACAGATAAGTAATAATAATTCTTTGTCCCTACTTTGTAAAACTTTATAATTTTTGCTTTTAAAAGTAATTTAAAATGATGGGAAAGGGTAGGACGAGTGATACATTTTTTTGTTTTAATTTCACAAATTCGCATTCCTTTAGACCCACAAGCTAAAAGTTGATAAATAATAGATAAGCGAACATCTGAAGCAATTGCCTCAAAAAACACTTTCGAAATTTCAAACTGCTTTCTTAACTCTTCCATTCATTTTTACTCCGTTCTAAGTGCTACGACTGGATCCTTCTTTGCAGCTGAACGAGAAGGAATGAGTCCTGAAATGACAGTCAACAAAATGCTGACTAAAATCATAATTCCTGCCTGCCAAATTGGTAAAGCAGCAATTGGAGATACTCCAGAAAGATTTTCTACAATGATATTTAAGATGAAAGAAATAATATAAGTTACAATAATACCAAAAAGACCAGATATCAAACCTATAATAAATGTCTCTGCATTAAATAGATGTGTTACATCCTTCTTCCTTCCTCCTAAAGAACGAATTACACCAATTTCTTTTACACGTTCTACAACAGATACATAGGTGATAATGGCAATCATAAAGCATGAAACTATCAAAGAAAGTGCAGTAAAAGCAATTAATGCTGTTGTCACCAAACTAATTAGACTATTGATCATATTAATCATTACAGCAATATTATCAGTATAGGTTATTTTTTCTCTTTCTGTTGCTTTTAAAGTGATCACTTCTCCTTTTTGATTTGTAAATTGAAGGGTTTCATCACTATTCCATCGATCTAAATGATCAGTAACTCCATCTTTTAAATCAAAATCAATTGGATAAATAGAAATCTGATTTGCTAAGTCGATACCTCCTAAATGCCTTAAGGATAATGTAGTATAAAGCATAGTTGTATCTTGATTCGTTCCCCCGCTGTTACCACCCATCATAGATCCTAACAATTCAGACATTGCATTCGTAGTTCCCACCACTCCTGATCCTTCCTTTATAGTTCCATCTGGAGTTTGAAAAGGATATTTATATGTGACAAATTTTAAATTGGTTTGATCATATGCGCCAAAATAGGTAAGATCATTATCCACCAAATATTGAACGATTTTGGAGGTTAAACCATCTTGTATAAATTTTTTTGTGAAAGCCTCTGTATAAAAAAATCCACTTGTCATACAACCATAGGATATAGAAGCCTTAGGTCTTAATATTGCTTTGACAACGAGTTCTTTTGCACCTGCCGTTTCCATTTTATAATTGTAAGTGAATGGTGACATAACAGCCATAGGACCTTTATTTTCATTATAAATCTCATCATTAGGATAATAATAGAATTTTTTACCAACCAATTCAGAAAAATCAAAGCGATTTTTATCAATAGTTGGATTATAATTAGGATCATTTAAATGACGATACATTGTGTTAATAAACTGATCCTGTGTATAATACCCTAACTGTGCTAATAATAAATCTGTTAGTTCTTGATCATTATTGACAACAATCATTATCTCATTTTCTTTGGTTGCAATATCATCTCCATATAATAAATCGTATTGACTTAAAACATAATTTTTATCATTTGGAGCTTGTTGAAATACATTTGTTAAGCCTGTAACATAATTTGCATATTTTGAATATTCTGTTTCCTTTAAAACTGATGTATAGATGGATTTAATTGCAGATAAGGAAATATTATCTTTAGCAGGATCATTATAGTTCACTTGAAAATCTGTATAAATGTTGTTAGTAACATCAATTCCATATTCTAAACTTATAGCTGCAGCATAACCATCTGCCATACTATATACATAGTCTATATAGTCTTGTGTAATATTGTTATTAATTTGCATCTTATCCATTGCCTGGCCTTGTGCAATTAAACGTTTTAAAATAGAATTTACATTTACTTTGCCATCTATGATTTCCAAAGATTCTATTTTTTCACTCATACTCATTCCACTCATCATAGCTGACAAATCATAAGCACTTTCTGAAATTTGAACTGGATTACCAGAAAGCATATCATCTTGCATGGAAGTAATATATCCTGTAACTCCACTAGAAACTGCTAGAACACAAGATACACCAATGATTCCTATAGATCCAGCTATACAAGTCAAAGTAGTTCTAGCTTTTTTAGTTGCTAAATTCCTTAAAGACAATTTAAAAGCTGTCCAAAAAGACATTTTTGCTTTCTCTTTCTTATTCTTCTTTTTAGGTTCTTCTATAACCTTAAATTCAGATTCTGTTTGTTTGTTTACTTCTTCTTGTTCCTCTAAAGCAGAATATGGATTTGAATCGCTCAACAATTCACCATCTAAAAATCGAACAATACGAGTTGAATATTGCTTAGCTAAATCAGGATTATGTGTAACCATAATAACAAGTTTCTCTTTGGAAATTTCTTGTATTAATTCCATAATTTGAATAGAAGTTTGTGTATCAAGCGCGCCAGTAGGCTCATCAGCTAAAAGGATTTCTGGCTCATTGACTAAAGCTCTTGCGATTGCCACCCTTTGACATTGTCCACCTGATAACTGATTAGGCTTCTTATTGTATTGTCCTTCTAGTCCAACACGATCAATTGCTTTTTTTGCTCTTGTTATTCTTTCTTCTTTTGATAAGCCTGCAATCGTTAAAGCTAGTTCAACATTTCCTAAGATAGTTTGATGAGGAATTAAATTATAACTTTGAAAGATAAACCCTATTCTATGATTGCGATATACATCCCAATCATTATCCTTAAACTCCTTAGTACTTCTACCATTTATAAATAAATCACCAGAACTATATTTATCTAAGCCACCAATGATATTGAGCATCGTAGTTTTTCCACAGCCTGATGGCCCTAAAATAGAAACAAATTCATTTTTTCGGAATGCTAAACTTATTCCCTTTAATGCATGAACATATGTATCAGCAACCTTATAATCCTTTTTTATATTTTCAAGTCTTAACATAAACTGCCTTCTTTCTTTGGTTGATTTTTTTCTACCAATAATTATAGCATGTTTCATTAAAACTGAAAAGAAAAAAAGCATATACATAAAACGTTTACATATATGCTATATAAAATGGCCAAAAAATTTAGCCAACAAAGGTACCATACAAGCTCCAAACATAAAATAAAATACTGTATATAAAACATCATTGGGATTAGGAATTGTGTGATAGCATATCAACAATATACTGATACCAATAATTCCAACTATTGAAGTTGTCCCTATAACTTTCCAAGTAAAAAAATTCAAATTAAAATCCCAAAAAAAATTATTTTTATATCGATCATTTGTTAAACTCAAATAATATTCAATCAACAAAGAAATCAATTCTTTTCTTTTGACCTTTTCAGGATGTTTTATTGCTTTTTTAGGACAAAAATAAATTTGTTCAAGTGCTTCTGAAATAACCTCAATATTATTTTCTTCCTCATTCACATAATCAAAAAAAGTAAATAAAACTGAATATCTAGGATCTGTTCGATCTAATTTTTCTATTTTATCAAAAAAAATCTTTTTTCTTTTCAAATTAATATAATGATTCATTATGAAAGACCAAGCAAATATTACAACAGCCCATATCAAAATCGTAATTATAGTTAGTGGAACACTGGCAGCTATAATTTCACAAATCAATAAAACTAAGGCTATCCCTGTAAGAATACCAAATATGATAATAGTTACCATTTCCTCCACTTCCTTTCCTAATACTCCTATTGTAATTTTTTTTAAATCTTTTTTCAAGTAAAAAAAATAAATTGGTAGTTTTTCTACCAATTAAAAAATGCAAAGCAGTATACCAATATATTGAACAATAGCTCCACATAAAACAAAAAAATGCCAAATAAAATGAGCGCCTTTAATTCCCTTCTTAGCAAAAGGAATCATGCCAAGAGTATAAACAATACCCCCACCAAGAATAAACCATAATAAAGATAAATTGTTCTGGATAAAATCAGGTATAAACATAAGTCCGCTCCAGCCAATCACAAAATACAAAGTGTAATGTAACCAACGAATTCTACCAGGTCCAAATATACAAACAAAAGTTATACCTGTAATAATTGCGACCCATTGTATAATAAATAATACAATTCCTAAAGTATCTCCCCAATATACCAAATATATAGGAGCAAACGTACCCCCAATTAATAAATAAATGGATGAATAATCAAATCTACGCCATATATGCTTTACCATTGTTCCTTTTTTAAAAGAATGATATAGACAACTCATCAGCATCATTATTGTCATACATAGTCCATAAACAATAGATGCTGTTACCTTAAGTGGCGTATCTGATTTTAAAAGCATCAAGACTAGCCCCACAACTCCTAAACCAGCGCCAATCCCATGAGTAATAGCATTTCCAATTTCTTCTAAAACAGGCCGTTTTGGTGGTTCATTGAGAAGGTGTATTCTTTCCTTTCTTTCTTTTTTTATAGGAGCTAGCGCTTCTTTTTCTTCTTGTTTCATTAAATCTTTTTTTGCAGATTCAATTTCTTTATCTTTTTTATTTTCTACTTTCAAATTTTTTTTATTAAGCTTCATATCTTTTTTTTGTTGCTTCAAAAAAGCTTTATTTTCTTCCAAGATATCACCTCATTTTATTAATCAATTGTAACACGATATAAAATGGTTGTCAATATAAGATGATTTAGTATTTGAAAATAGGAAAATATTTTTCCAAAAGAAAAAGTCTAAAAGTATATTACAATAAAACTTTTAGACTATAAATTTAAAATGGCGTCCCTAAATGGATTCGAACCATCGGCTGATCACTTCGGAGGCGATTCCTCTATCCAACTGAGGTATAGGGACATGACTGCACTATATCTTGTTTTTCAATATTTTTTCTAAAATATTCAATTGCATAACTGCACTCAAGAATAGCCTTGCGATTAGAACTCTTTATTACTAGATAGGCTTCCTCCATTAATTTTTTTGCAATCCCTTGACCTCTTAAGGTATCATCAACATATGTTGTTTTAATTACAACTGTTTTTGGATCAATATCTGGAAAAGAAATAAATGCAAGTTCTTTTCCATCTTCTAAAAATGAAATTCTATTTTTCTCTTTCTGAACTAACAAATTCATCACCTATCTTTAGCTTATTGAAGTTCTAATATATTATACTATTTTTTTTACAAAATGAAAACATTAATATAGAATTTTTAAATAGACAAATTAAGAATATTCTTATTTAACAGGGATTTATATAAATTATTCAAATTTTCTCATATTTTTTATAAAATTTTGACTTATTAACAAAAATATAGACATCAATCATTTTATTTTTTTAAAAATTGTTATATACTAGAGATAATATGGTTAGGAGGAAAAAAATTGGGAACAACAAATATTAAACAAAAGAAACATTTAAAAAAGAACTATTGTCACAATCATGCAGTGAATCTTTATCAACCTTTTAAAATTTTGGAAAAGGAATTTAATTTAAGTTTAGAACCAAATTCATATTATATTCTTCGCTTTGATGGTAAATCAATGACAAAGGATTATAAAATCAAAAATGAACCAATTAATGACGTTTTTTTTAAAACTATGAAAGAAACATTTAAACAATTTTGTTTAAATAAATTATCCATCATTTTTGCATATTCGTTTAGTGATGAAATCTCTATTTTAATTCGTTCCTCTTCAAGTGATGAAGATGAATGCAGAATACAAAAACTTATCTCTTTATATTCTAGTGAAATCTCTGTTCTTTTCTTTAAAAATGCTAAAGAATTTAATTTAACACTTAAAAGAGATAGTTTGTTTG
>JAIDKZ010000045.1 GCA_029051735.1 Anaeroplasmataceae bacterium
ATGATAAAGCCTATTATCAAGATAACTTCTATATTTGTTAATTTTTTTTTCATTTCATCAACCTCTTTTTTGTAAAATTATGTTATAATACAATATATGTATTGGAGGTTTTTAAATATGAATTTAAAGGATTATGTTGCAAGCATAGAAAATTATCCTAAAGAAGGAATTGTTTTTAGAGATATAACACCATTAATGGGAGATGGTATAGCCTATAAATATTCTGTTGATCAAATTACAGAATTTGCAAAGAATAAAGGGGCTACGATGATTGTTGGACCAGAAGCAAGAGGATTTATTTTTGGTTGTCCTGTAGCTACAAATTTAGGAATTGGGTTTGCACCAATCCGTAAGCCTGGAAAGCTTCCAAGAAAAACAATAGAGGAAGCATATGATTTGGAGTATGGTTCTAATACGCTTTGTATTCATGCGGATGCATTGAAAAAAGGAGATAAGGTTGTTATAATTGATGATTTATTAGCAACAGGTGGTACAGTTAAAGCCACAATACATTTATGTGAAAAGCTAGGAGCAACTGTTGTTGGGATTGCTTGTTTAATAGAACTTGTCAATTTAAAAGGAAAAGAAGCATTAAAGGGTTACGATGTTTTATCTTTAATGGAATATGAGGGAGAATAAAAGAATTTTTAGTAAGATGGAGCTGATGTAGATTGAGTATAGGATATGAAAATTTATATGGAATTACAAGTCAATATATTCATTCGGCAAAAGACCAACAGCTAATGAATGATGCATACCTATTAGCAGAAAAGTTACATGAAGGGCAGTATAGGAAAAGTGGTGAGGCCTATATTGTTCATCCACTTTGTGTAGCAATTATTTTAGCTGAACTTCATGCAGGACCAGCAACAATATGTGCAGGACTTTTACATGATACTGTTGAAGATACTCCTGAAACAAAAGAGGATATTGCTTCTAGATTTGGAGAAGATATCGCTTCTATTGTTGATGGAGTAACCAAGCTTACCCAAATGAAATTTGCATCACTAGAGCAAAAACAGGCTGAAAATCATCAGCATATGCTTTTAGCAATGGCTAAAGATATTCGTGTTATTATTGTAAAACTTGCAGACAGATTACATAATATTCGAACACTTGGAGCATTGCCAGGAGAAAAACAAACTCGGATTGCTAAAGAAACTTTAGAGATATATGCACCTTTAGCTCATAAACTAGGTATGTTCAAAATCAAGGCTGAACTTGAAGATACAGCATTAAAATATGTAGAACCCATTTGGCATGCTAAAATCACTTCTCAAATTAAAAACAATTCTTCTGTAAGAATCAATAGTATTGATCACACAATAGAGGAAATAAAGGAATTCCTTGCTCCAGAGCAAATCCCTCATTTTGAAATCAAAGGGAGAATTAAAAATACATATAGTATCTATAAAAAAATGATCAATCAAAATAAATCTTTTGAGGATATATATGATATTTTAGCTATCCGCATTATAGTGAATACAGTTGGTGAATGTTATCAGGTGCTAGGAATTATTCATGCACATTATACGCCTGTACCAAAGCGTTTTAAGGACTATATTGCTGTACCAAAGCCAAACTTGTATCAATCCTTACATACGACAGTAATCAGTAATGATGGATTGATTTTTGAAGTTCAAATCCGTACAGAAGAAATGGATCGAGTTGCAGAGTTAGGTATTGCTGCTCACTGGGCATATAAGGAAAATGTAGAATACTCTAGAGAAAAAGAGCAATTTGAGATTGCATCTAAATTAAAATGGTATGCAGATTTACTTCAGTATTCTGAGGAAGATAAAAATAGTGAAGCAAAAGATTTTGTTGATACAATTAAAGAAGAAATCTTAACAACAAATGTTTATGTATATACCCCTACAGGAGAGGTTATTGCTTTACCAATTGGAGCTACACCTTTAGATTTTGCTTATAAGATTCATACCAATATTGGAAACAAAACTGTTGGAGCTATGGTGAATAATAGAATTGTTCCACTAGACTATGAACTCAAAAATGGGGATATTATATCTATCAAAACAAACAAAAATTCATTTGGACCTTCTGAAAACTGGTTGAGGATTGCAAAAACAAGTCATGCTAGACACAAGATTAAAAGTTTTTTGAACAAACAAAATCGTGATGTTTTAATTGCTAATGGTAAGGCTATTGCTGATGAAGAATTTAGAATGAATCGTATTTCTAATGAATTAAATGATGAGTTTGTAAATGTTAATTTTTCTAAAAATAATATTTATTCTTTAGAAGATTTATATTTGGAAATTGGTAAAGGGAATTTATCAATTAAAACTGTTGTTAAGAAGTATATGGGCGAATCTAGAAGTCAAGAGGAAAGCCTAGCAAAGCAGATGGAGCGATCTCAAAGAATTTTAACAACAAATTCAGAAACTGGAGTAGTGGTTGAAGGATTAAAGAATCCACAGTTAAAACTTGGAAGCTGCTGTAATCCTATTCCAGGGGATCCAATTATGGGATATGTTACTAAAGGCTATGGAATTGTTGTGCATCATTGTAATTGCAAAAATGCATCAGGATTTGCCAAGGAACGATTGATTCCTTTGGCTTGGGCAACAAATCCAAATCGAAAATATCCAGTAAGTATTAAAATTACATCTGTAACAAATAACAATGTTCTTATGGATATTATGAATGTTGTGTCTGCCAATGGCTTATCTATTTTGTCTATTAATGCCAATAATAATACAAATTTAGAAACGATAGTAAAACTTAAGGTATTAACACCTAGTTTAGTTGATTTAGAAAAAATGATAGTAAATATGAAAAAAATTAAGTTTATTCATAATATAGAAAGAGAAAATTTATGAAAGTAATTGTACAACGTGCACAAAATGCTACATGTGAAGTTGCTCAAGATATTACAGGTAGTATTGATTTTGGATATATGCTATTGGTTGGTTTTACGCATGGCGATTCATTGGCAGAAGTTTGTCATATGGCAAAGAAAATTATTGGATTAAGAATTTTTGAGGATGAACAGGGTAAACTAAATAAGAGTATTTTAGAGGTTGGGGGTAGCATTTTAGCAATATCTCAGTTTACGTTATATGCTGATGCTAAAAAAGGCAATCGACCTAGTTTTACCTCAGCTATGCATTATCAGGAAGCCAATCCTCTATTTAATGAATTTGTAGAAGAACTTAAGAGTTACAACATTTCTGTTGAAACAGGCATTTTTGGTGCAAATATGAAGATTCAATTTACAAATGTTGGTCCTATAACTATAATTTTAGATAGTAAAGATTTAATGTAAGGGATGTGATTTTATGAAGCCTTTTATATTTATGGAAAATGAATATCGTGATTTAAATAGCCTAGGGCATGCATTTGCACAAAATTTTACCCTTGCTATAGAGGCTATCAAAACAAAAGAGTTTTTACGTTTTTTTAAACATTTTAAAGTTCATAGGAAGCAGATTAGAACGATTTTTTATGAAACTAGATTTTTAGAAAATGCTCTAACTTGTATTATTTATGAGATAACGGATGAACATTTACTATATGTGGGAAATAAAGCGTATGAGAAATTAGAAGATAGTTTTAATGATTTATATCGTGATTCTTTTAAATTATTTATTAAAGAAGCTGGATTTTCAAAAACAATAATAAATTCGTTAGAGGATGAAAAATTAAAACTTAATTTAAAGGCTTTAGAAAAGAACCATGAGGATCCATTTGCATTTAAGTTTATTTCAAAATATTTTGATTTTGATTCTATAGATGATTTATCAATCTATTATACAAATGTTATGGATGTAGAAGATTCTTATCAATTTTTAACAAGACTTTTACAAAACGAAGATTATTTAATACAGTTAGGACATAAGTATGATTTAGAGATGGTTCTACAAATTCGTAAGGATAAAGGTGCTTTTGCACTTTGTGCGGAAGCATTAAAAGGAGAACTTCCAGAAGAAGTGATTGTTCAAACTTTAGAAAAAGCTTTCTATTTAAGGTTTTATGATTGCTTAGAGGCTTATCAGTATAAAGGCTCTGAAGCAAAGCAAGTTTATAAAAATTTAAAGTTATATCGTAAGATTATAAAAAAATTATCTCATTATGATTTTAATGATTATTTAAAAGCTCATCAGGACATATATCGTTCTTATCTTGCCTTTGTTAATGCATTTAAGCAAGAAAAGATTAAAGTTAAAGGGGATACAATGGATTATATCGTTGATATACCATATTGTACAACTTATGTATGGAAAGTTTTTGTCATTGATAATAATATCAAGCCAGATGAGGAATATAAAGGATTTCTTCTAGATTTTTATTGTACTTATGACTTAAATAAAATTGAAAAATCCATTAAAAATCATACCCATTTTGGAAGATGGACTATTATTTTTTCTTTACTAAATGTAATTGTCCTTGGTGTGATTTTGACTTTAATCGTATTAGGTATTGGAGCATCTATTTTATTGTCAGCATTTTTAAAAATAGAAAATATAGAAGAAACAATAGAAATAACATCTTATGAGAATTTCAATAAGATAAGTCTGATTTTTATTATTGGAATATCTTCTTCAATTGTATCTTTATTGCTTGGTATATTTTTCTTAATTAAAAAATGGAGAGCAAAAAAGAATTATAGAAGTCTTTGTAGATTAGCTTATTACAGAAAAAATAAAGATATCTTGACTGAAAAACAACTTAAAGATTATGATATGATTGTATTAAAAGAAGATAAGTATGTGAAGACAATGGATCGCTTTTATCGATTTTATGGTGGAGTATCTAATGCATTCTTATCTGTTGGAACGAGCATATCTTTCCTGTGCTTGCTAAATATATTATCAGGAGTAAATCAATTTCATCCGCTAGGAATAGAGGCAATTTTTAAAATATTAGATTTAGGGTTAGCTGCTATTTTCTTTGAAGGTAAATTTTATTTTGTTTTTATACCAGCAGTATTTGCAGTTATATTTAGTTTCCTTCGTCATAAAAAAACTGCATGGTCCTGTATTCTTACAGTTCTCATGAGTATTGGACTAACTATTGCAGTAATATATATCGTTCAATTGATGTAGGAGGAAGTATGAAAGTTTTTATGCAAAGTCTTGGTTGTGCAAAAAACCAGGTAGATAGTGAAATGCTATTGGGTGTTTTAAAGGAGCATATAGAAATGGTTGCTTGTGCTATGGAGGCTGAGTTAATCTTGTTAAATACATGTGCCTTTATTGAACCAGCAAGAAAAGAAGCAATTGATACTATTTTTGAACTTGTAGAAGTTAAAAAAGAAACTAAGGCGAAATTGGTGGTTTGTGGATGTTTACCGCAGCGTTATAAAGAAGAAATCATTTCTTTAATTCCAGAAGTAGATCGATTTGTCACGATTGATGAATATAAAAATCTGGGCAATATTTTAAATCAGGTGATGAATTCAAATTTTCATTATAATAAGGAGTATAGCCCATTAAATCGAATTTATGCAACACCTAATTATATGCGATATGTAAAAATTAGTGATGGATGTCTAAATCGATGTGCCTTTTGTGCAATTCCATTAATCCGAGGTACATTAAAAAGTAGAACCATAGAGGATATAGTCTCAGAAGTAACGCAAGAAGTAAAAGATGGGGCTTATGAGATTAACCTAATATCACAAGATACTACGAAGTATGGATATGATTTATATAAGAAACTAGCTTTAGTAGATTTGCTTAAGGAACTTGTGAAGATTGAAGGAGATTTCAAAATTCGTTTACTATATTTATATCCAGAAATAGTTACAGATGAATTGATCAAATTTATAAAAACAAATGCAAAGATGATGAAATATTTTGATATTCCTATTCAGCATTCTGAGGATAAAATATTGAAAGCAATGCTTAGAAGAAGCAATAAAAAAATGATTATTGATTTGCTTCATAAGATAAGAACTGAAATTCCAGATGCTACTTTAAGAACTACACTAATGGTTGGATTTCCTTTTGAGGAGGAAGAGGATGTAGATCAAATGATAGAATTTATAAAGGAGATTCAATTTGATCATATGGGTGCATTTACTTTTTCTTTAGAAGAAAACACTCCAGCTACAAAATATCCAAATATTATACCTGAAGATATTAAAATAAGAAGATATGAACGTTTAATGCAAGTACAGCAGCAGATTGCATATAATCGTAAGTTAAAAAAAATCTCAACAATCATTTCTGATGCATTTATTATTGGTTATGATGAGGAATCCTTTATGTATATTGCTCGTTCAGATGAGTTTGCACCTGATGAGATAGATGGTTGTATTTATGTTGCTGCAAAAGAAGAATTATCTTTAGGCCAAAGAATACAAGTGAAAATATTGGATGCAGACGCTTATACATTGACAGGTGAGCAAGTTGAATAGAATATTTTTCTTTGATGTGGATGGGACTTTAAGCATACATGGATGTGTTCCTCAAAGTGCAATCAACACACTTAAATATTTAAAAGATCAAGGAGATTTATTGATCCTTTCTACTGGACGTTGTTTGGGGCAAATGAAGGACATATTTGAATTGTTTTCTTTTGATGGCGCAATTTTAAACAATGGTGCTTATGTTTATTTTAAAGATGAAACTTTATTTTCAAGTCCAATATCTAATGATGATATATTAAGATTAGTTCATTATAATCTTTGTACAGCTATTTTATCAAAAGATTTATATGGAGTTTTAAATCCAAATCAGAATGTGCTAGATTTTTTTTGTGGGTATTTTGATATCCCGATTCCTAAAAAAGTATCTTATGAATATTTAAATCAAAATTTAGTCTATTCATTGGGAGTTTACTCCTTAGAATCGATAGATAATTATATTAATGAATTTCCTTCTCTTAGGTTTATTAAAGTAAATCCATATGGATATGATGTTATCAATGATGGTGTTTCTAAAGGGATAGGAATTGAAGTTTTTAGAAAAAAATTTCCTAAGCATATTTTTTTTGGCTTTGGAGATAATTATAATGATATTGAAATGTTAGAGGCTGTTGATATTGCGATTGTCATGAATACAGCTCCTGAGGAAGTGAAAAAATATGCATCTTATATTACAAAAGGGCCTCTAGAAGATGGAATAGAATTTGCAGTAAAGGAAATATTGAAATTATGAAATTAAATGTAGTATTATATCATCCAGAGATTCCGCAAAATACAGGAAATATCATGCGTAGTTGCGTGGGCTTTCATGCAAAGCTTCACTTGATAAAACCGTTAGGTTTTTCATTAGATGAGAAGCATTTAAAAAGAAGTTGTTTAGATTACTTTGATCATTTAGAATATGAAGTATATGAAAATTTTGAAGATTTTCAAAACAAGAATAAAGGTAAATATTACTTTTTATCTAGGTATGGTCATAAAAGTCCTATAGAGATTGATTTTAAAAAGGAAGAACAAGACATTTATTTAATTTTAGGTGCTGAATCTACTGGAATAGCCTATGATATATTAAAAGATCATTTAGAGGATTGTTACCGAATTCCAACTACAAATAAGGTAAGAAGTTTAAATTTAAGCAATTGTGCTGCAATAGTGTTATTTTTAGCTTCTTGTCAGTTACAAGATGAAGAAATATTTAATGATGAGCCAGATTGTTTTAAAGGAAAAAACTTTTTAGAGGACTTAGATTTAACTAAATTAGACACAATACATAAAGAATATGAGTAAAGGAGAAAGATAATTATGGCAAGTGTTCAAATCACAAATCAAAATTTTAATGAAATTATTAAAAAAGAAGGAAAGGTGTTATTAGATTTTTGGGCTCCATGGTGTGGTCCTTGTCGTATGCTTGGTCCTGTCTTAGAAGAAATATCTGAAGAAGAGGATATTATTATTGGTAAAGTAAATGCAGATGAGGAAGAGGAATTATGTACAGCATTTGATATTTCAAGTATTCCTGCTCTGTTCTTATTTAAAGATGGAAAATTAATTAAAAAGACTGTAGGATATATACCAAAGGATGCTGTAAAGGTATTTATCAATGAAAAATAATGTAATCGTTATAGGTAAAGGACCAGCAGGCATTTCCTGCGCAGTATATTTAAAGCGATATGGACTGGATGTTATCATTATTGGAAGAGATGGTGGTGCACTGGAAAAGGTTGCAACGATAGATAATTATTATGGATTTTATAATATATCTGGTAAGGAACTATTGGAAAATGGATATGCTCAAGCAAAAAGATTAGGTATAGAAATTAAATCAGAAGAAGTTGTTGAAATCACAAAAGAAGAAAATTTCTCTGTTATAACAGATCAAAACACTTATGAAGCAGGATATGTTGTTCTTGCATGTGGTACTTCAAGGAATCGTTTTGTTATGGCAGAAAAATTTTCAAATGTTTCTTATTGTGCTACTTGTGATGGTTTTTTTTATCGAAAGAAAAAAATAGGTCTTATTGGTAATTCAACTTATATGGCACATGAATTATCTGTATTAGAAAATATGTGTAAGGATATAACTGTTTTTACCAATGGATTACCATTAGATGTAAAGATGAATTCCAATATTTTAGTAGTTCAAGATAAAATCATCTCTGTTTTAGGAGAAGATAGAATTCAAATACTTAAAACTGAAAAACAAGAATATCCAATTGATGGATTATTTATTGCATTAGGTCAGGCTTCTGGCTATACTTTTGCAAAACATTTAGGTATAGAAACATTAGATTCTAAAATTGTTGTTGATCAAAATTTTCAAACAAATATAAAAGGCTTGTATGCTTGTGGAGATTTAATTGGAGGACTACTTCAGGTTGCAAAGGCTGTTGCAGATGGTGCTAATTGTGCAACTTCAATACAAAAACACATTCAATTGAATAAATAATCCTACAATTACATAAGATGTAGTAAAGGTGATTATAATGGAAAATGAGCCAACTCTATTTATAGACAGTGTAAGTGATAAAAAAGATGGTAGTGAGAATCAGGATTTCTTTGATAGTAGGACTATTAAACGCAAAAAAGTAGCTCATCATCGTTTAGAGGATATTGAAGCTATGCTTTATTATCGTATTCATGTTTTAGCTGAAATTTATACTAAAACCGCTATGTTAGAAGGAATTGTAGAAGAGGTTAGTGATTTAGGATTAAAACTGAGAATGGAAAATGGAACTAAGCTAATACCTATAGTTGAAATAGAGGATATTAACATCTTAAAGTTATAATAAAAGTGATGTATTTTTAGAAAAAAAAACTCTTGAATGATTAAATTCAAGAGTTTTTTTTATTGAACAATATCATGATTTAATTCTTGTGGAATATCATTTTTGTAACTTCGTTTTAATAAAACTGGTGTTACAAAGGATGTAATTAAAATTAAGACTAGGATAAAAGGTTGAATAGAAGCAGAAATAATACCAGCAGAAATACCTTTATTAGCACAAATCAAGCATACCTCAGCTCTACACATCATTCCAAGTCCACAACGATAGGAATCCTTAAAATCATAGCCTGTAATTTTGGCACCAAAACCACAACCAAATAGTTTTCCAGCAATTCCAGCAACAATAAATAATACTCCAAATAAGATGAATGTTGTATCAATTGTACTGAAACTTGATAGACTGGTTAAGCCAACCTTAGCAAAAAATACAGGAGTAAAAAGCATATAAGAAGCAATATCTGTTCGTCTTTCTATATACTCAGAATCTTTTCCTCCAGACAACATTAATCCTGCGAAAAATGCACCTGTTATATCCGCAATAGAAAACCATTGTTCAGCGGCATAAGAGAAGAAAAATGCTAAAGCAATTCCAAAAATTGGAAGTCTTCTGTGATGCCCATACTTTTTACTTAATATCTTAAAAATGAAACGAATGGATAATCCTAATGCAATTGCAAAAATAAAGAAACCTATTGTTTTAACAAATACCATCAAGATGTCTATGCCAACATTTGCAGAAGCATTAACAAAAGCTTGATCTAAAGAGACAACTATAGAAAGAATAATTACTCCTAAAATATCATCTAATATTGCTGCTGAAACAATTGCAGTTCCAATTTTAGAATTTAGTTTTCCTAATTCTTTTAATGTAGCAACCGTGACAGAAACAGAAGTAGCAGTTAGGATAACTCCATAGAAGAGATTTCGGAAAATATAGTCTTTTCCATATCCTCCAGGTAATATACCAGCAGCGAGAAAACCAAACCCTAAAGGAATGATGACACCAAGCATGGTTATAATGATTGCTGCTATACCTGTTGCCTTTATTTGTTTTAAATCTGTTTCTAATCCTGCAGAAAACATAATTAAAATTACACCAATTTCAGCAATAAAAGAAATTCCTGACATTGCTGTATTATTAAATATCGTTTGACCAGGAATTAATGTAATTAGTCCTAATAGAACCCCTGTTAAAAGCATTCCAACCACTTGTGGTAATCCAATTTTTCTAAATCCTATACTAAGAAGCTTTGATAAAACTAAGATGAGAGCTAATGGAAGTAATACTTCAAACGCTGCTATACTCTGTGTTGCTTCTAAAAACATAATACTCACTATTCCTTCCCCAAATAAGTACAAATCATATTTTATCACTAATTTATATTAGTAAATCACAGAAAACGTTTTCTAAAATTTACAACATTGTCAAAATTGTGTTAATTTTGCCGAACATATAACTAGATAGAGCGTATAATCAATAAGGGATAATAGAATAGGAGGATGTTTATGGCTAAATTAGATGATAAAAGAAGAGACAAGATTTTAAATGGAGACATGTGGAAAGTTATTATCGCTATATGTGCACCTCTTTTTGTTTATAATTTATTTAATTCCATCTACAGTCTTTTAGATACTATTTTTGCAAATGAAATATCAACAGAATCTATTTCTTCTGTAGCCGCATTATCTCAGATAAAAAATCTTTTATCTAGTTTTGGTTCTGGTCTTGCTGCTGGTGGAGCAATAATAGTAGCACGATATTTTGGAGCTGGGGAGTATGATAAGGCTAGAAAAAATGCAAATGTATTAGTATCTTTAGCATTGGTGGTAGTAGGTATCTTAGCGATTGTCTGTATACCACTTGCTTATCCTATCTGTAAGATGTCAGGAATTTCTAGTGCACAGGCCTCAGCAGCAACAGGTTATTTTATTGTACAGATTATAGAGCTTATTTTTGTTGCTTTCAATAATGTATTTATTGCATTGCAAAAGGCAAAGGGGAATACAAAATCTATATTTTATTTAAATATTTTATCTATGGCAGTTAAATTGCTTTTAAATACAATCTTTGTTTTTGTTATTCATGTTGATAATGTGATTTGGATAGCTTTTGCTACACTAGTAGCACAAATTGTCTTGTTTCTTATTTTAGGATTTGCTATGATTCGGAAAAACAATATCTTTAGAATTAGTATCAAGCAATTTAGTATTTCATGGAAATATGTAAAACCTATCTTAGCAATGTCAATCCCAATTTTTATAGGAAAATTTGTTTTCTCATTTGGAAAAGTGGCAATAAATTCTATTTTTGGAGCTAGATATTTAGAAATTTTAAAAATGCAGATTGATATAAATGATCCAGCAGCTTTATTACAAGCAGAAGCATCTGCTGGATTGGTTGTTGGCGCTTTAGCTGTGTCTAATAATTTAAATGGACTTGCAACAACACCTTTAAACTCTTTTGAAGAAGCAGAGTCAACTATCGTTTCCCAAAATTTGGGAAATGGTAATCTAAAACGTGCAATTGAATGTTTTTTAAAAAGTTTTATTATGGCAACGATTTTAGGATTTATCTTTTGGATTTTAATTCGGTTTGCCTTTCAGGATGCCTTAATAGGTTTATATAGTCAAAAGGCAACCACTGGAACAGAAAATTTAGAAGAAACGTTAAATCGAGCTGAAGAATTTAAAAGATATGTTAAGCAAATTCATAATTATGACTCTTGGTCTATTCCATCCTTAGCGATTAATGGAGCTGTACTTGGAGTCTTATATGGCTTTGGAAAAACGAAGTTAACAATGATTATTAATATTTCTAGAGCTTTTGTATTTAGAATTCCAATTTTATTGATTTTACTATATGGATTTCCTCATTTGGGAGTGGAATGTGCAGGATTATCTATGGGTATTTCTAATATATGTATTGCAGTAATGAGTCTTGTATTTTTTGTGGTTTTTCTTGTGCAAATCAAGAAAAAAGGTTATAATGGAATTCAATTAAAAGAGCCTTTAGAAACATTAAATTTAGAAAATAATTCTTCTATATCAACAGAAGAACCTGAAAAAGACTCTATGAAGGAGGAAGAACATGGAGACATTCCTAAACCGACAAACGATTTATAATGGTCGTATTTTAAAACTTGAGTTGGATCAAGTTAAATGTGATAACGGAGTGATTGCATATAGAGAGATTATTAGGCATTCAGGCGGAGCTGGCATATTGTGCATATCAGAAGATCAAAAGGTTTTGTTAATCAAGCAATTTCGTTATGCATATAATGAAGAAATTTATGAAATTCCAGCAGGTAAGCTAGAAAAAGGAGAAGATCCTTTAGATTCTGCCAAAAGAGAGTTTGAAGAAGAAACTGGCCATATTGCAGAAGAGATAAAATATTTAACTACAATTTATCCAACCTGTGGATATACAGATGAGAAGATTTATTTATATTTAGTTACCAAATTTAAAGTATCTAAGCCTCATTTTGATGAGGATGAAATGATTGAATCTGTATGGATAGATTTTAAAGATGTTCTTGATATGATTCATAAAGGAACAATTAAAGATGCAAAAACTATTTGTGCAATTCAATCATATTTATTAATGAGGAATTGTGAATAAAAAAACTGTAATTGATAAACTAAAATTCTATCAATTACAGTTTTTTATATTTCTTGAGGTTTTCCTTGCTCATCTTTTAACATGGTAGAAGAGTAAATCATATCTAAAATTTTTGTAATTTTAAGCTCAAAGTCTAAAATTGGATGGATACCTTCTTTAATATTGGTTTGAATCCATGTTTTCTTTTTTAAAGTACTTAAATATTTTTTTCCATTTGGTGAATAACCTAATATTCGCAATATGGAATACTCAGATAAAGAAGACATATCTGATTTTTTTATCTGAAATAAAATGTAGGCAAGCATACGTTGGATTCTGCTTTTGGTATATCTTTTTGTAGAAAGAAAATCTATGAAATCTTTTAAAGTAAAAAAAGTATTAATATTTTTTAAGCGATTTTCTATTCCTTCTTCAACAAAAAAAATATGCTTTAGTTCCTCTGTACTTAAACTTAGTATTTGATATTTCAAATAAGGAAAAAGAAGATTGCTATCTCGAATGAAACTTGAATTTACATAGGAAGGACAAAAGTCATCCATTAAAGATAGATTGTTTCGAATTGCATATGCAGAGGCATAAGTTCCTGTTTCTAAAGAGTTATAGTTTCCTACTCTTTGAATGGTATGAAGACGCATTTCAAACTGGCATTCTTGAATTGCCTTATAGTAGCAAAATCCTAATAAGTCATTGCTGGGTAAATCAATAATAGAAGCTGTTGCTTCTTTATAAGACTTACCAAGTGCTAAAAGACTTTTAATTTTCTCTTGAGATTCCTCTTTTTTCCAATTTTTATAACAATTTTCATAGAGTTTTGGATTGTTTGATTCAGAACCAATCCACACTTCTTGAACACCTGCAAGATAGAGTTGCTTTATCGCATTTTTAGCAAATACATCACTATGCTGAACTGCCAATACAAAAGGAAGTTCAATCACAAGATCAATAGAAGCCTTTAATGCCTGTCTTGTTTTTTCAAACTTATCAAAAATGGATAAATCACCACGCATTGTATAATTTCCAGATAGTATAGCAATGATAATATCTGCTTTACTAAGTTCTCTTATTTTATTGATGGCATAGAGATGTCCATTATGTAAAGGATTGTATTCAACTATAGTTCCTACGACTTTCATTTTTATTCCTCCTAATTCATTATAGACTTAATTTGATGATTTATAAAGTGTTTTATAGATTTTTTTTTGATTTTATAGTAAAATGATAGATAGAAATTTGTAGGTAAATAGGATAAAATAACTTAACTGATTTTACTTCATTTTTTAAAGTTCTAAAACAATTCAAACAAGATATTCTTAAAATAGAAGCATTATTATAAAAAAAAGAGGTAGATAATTTTGGAAGAAAGATCTATTCCTATATTAGGAGAAAAGACAATTCAACAACTTAATATGTGCCATATTGCTATTTTTGGCGTTGGTGGTGTAGGAGGATATACTGTTGAGATGCTTGCTAGGCAGGGCGTTGGACAATTTAGCCTTATAGATTTTGATGTCATTCAAGTTTCTAATAAAAATCGGCAAATTATTGCATTAGATTCAACTTTGGGTAAACTGAAAGTTGAAGTGATGAAACAAAGAATTTTAGATATCAATCCAAATGCGATTGTCCATATTTATCCTATACGAATTGAAGAAAGCACAATTTCTATTCTTGATTTTTCTGATTTTGATTATATAGTAGATGCTATAGATGATTTGAAGGGAAAACTTCTTATTATAAAGACTGCTAAAGAATATGGAGTGCCTGTAATAACATCTTGTGGTACAGGAAATAAATTAAATCCTTTAGCATTTCAAATCAAAGATATTTCTAAGACATCGGTTTGTCCTTTAGCAAAGAAATTACGTTATGAGTTAAAACAACATAATATATCAGAAGTTGATGCACTATTTTCAACAGAAGAGCCAATTCAAAATTCAAATTTTATAGCTTCTGTTCCCTTTGTTCCAAGTACAGCAGGGATTCTTATTGCAAGACATATTATTTTAAAAATTTATGATACTATTGTTCAAAACCGAATTCATTTAGTTTTAGAAGGTGGTGGAATGAAAGGGGTATACACAGCAGGAGTTTTAGATTGCTTCTTGGAACATCATATTAATTTTGATGCAGTTTATGGAACATCCGCTGGTGCGTGTGTAGGAGCAAGCTTTGTTTCTAAACAAAAAGGCCGAGGATATCATGCTATGGTTGATTATTTAGGAAATTCTGATTATGCATCTAAAAAAAGCCTTGCCAAAACGGGAAACTTTTTTAATGTTTCCTTTATTTATGATAAAATTCCTAATGAGCTTATTCCATTTGATTATGATACTGCCCATGCAAATCCATGTAAGCTTTATGCAGTAGTTACCAATGTAGAAACAGGAAAGGCTGAATATAAAATCTGCGAGGAATATCATAAAGACATTTGGAATGTTTGTGCTTCTTCAAGTATACCTGGACTTTCTAAAATCCAATATTTAGATGGACAAGGATATTTAGATGGAGGGGTATCTGATCCCATTCCTTATGCAGAAGCAAAGAAAAATGCAAATAAATGTGTGGTGGTTCTTACAAAACCAAAGGACTATGTTTGTCAAAAACAAAAATCTTTAGTACGGCACTTTATGAATTTTAAGTATCGAAAATATCCAAATTTATTGCATTCCTTAGATTTAAGACATATATCCTATAATAGACTGATGAAACGCATAGAAAAGGATAAAAATACTTTTATCATTCGACCTTCAGTTTCTTTAAAAATTGATCGTATAGAACAAGACAAGAAAAAGTTAGAAGCTTTATATCAACTTGGATATACCTGTCACTAATAAACAA
>JAIDKZ010000046.1 GCA_029051735.1 Anaeroplasmataceae bacterium
AAATATAAGAGAGAAAAAGAAATGGTTTACCTATATAAATAAACAAGAAGGAGAAGAAAAAGGCACATTAAAGAAGCTCTGTATCAATATAAGAGATCTAATCCACAATGGGTTTAATCTATATGATTCTACCTTCTTAAGTTATGTCTACGAACAAAAGAAAAATAATGTAGTTACCTTTACTAGTCTAACTCCAAGCACAGAAGAACTTAGCAAATGTAGTTCTGGGTTTTTTGATAAGATAAATCAAAAATAAAAAGCAGGATACAAACGACATAAGCCTCTTGCTATTTGTTTTATTTTTTTAAAATTGTATAATCTTTAATACTCTTAGTTTGATTTCAACAATATAAATAATATTTACTAATTTTATATATTTTTACTCAATCTTTCTTTAATTTTACTTAAATTTTCTTAAGCATATTTATTTATAATTTTAAATTTTTAAAAGTCAAATTTTAATATCTATTATTATTTATTTAGTTAAAATAATGATAATTAATGCACCCAAAATGCAATTCAAATTGTCTTATATAATGAAAGCTTTCAAAACAAGAGGTAGGAGGCGATAGTGTGAGTTTGGAATCTAGACTTTATAATGCACTTCAAAGTGGGGATCAAATTAAAATAGAATCTACCTTTGAAATCATTTATATTCAATATTTTAATCTTTTATCTTATGTCTGCTTTCAGTATGGTTTAGATGAAGAGGATGTCAAGGATTTAGTACAAGAAACATTTGTCGACTTTTTTAATCATTTGAATTTGAATGATAGGATTAAGAATTTTAAATACTATTTAATTGAAATGGTAAAAAATAAATCTAGAAACTTTCTAAATAAGAAAAAAAGATTGTTACTTTTATCAGATGAAGAAATAGGAAGTATACCAGATATTCATCCTACAAATCAAAGTTTAGAACTATATGGTTGGCAAAAAGGGTTAGAAACAGATGAAATAGAAATTATTACAAAGCATATTCTATTAGAAATAACACTTACTTCTATAGCTAAAGAAGAGAATGTTTCAAAGAATACGATAAAGAGTAGATATCGCCGAGCTCTTGCTAAAGTCAAAAAATATTTAGGAGGAGACAAATAAAATGTCTAAGAAAGAATTAAAAACAAGGCTGTTAAATCAAACTGGTTTAAAACTTAATTTTACTGAAATTAAGAAAAAAGTGAATTTTACACAATATGTAAGCAAGGAAAAGAAAACAAATCATAACTTTTGGTTTTATTTCCGTATTATTATGCCTGTCGTAGCAGTAGTTTTATTATTTTGTGGCATTGGAATGCATTATGTCCTCAAGGAGTTTGAGACTAATACGCCAATCAAAAGAAAAGAAGTTCATAATGTTTACGAAACCTATGAGGCTATGATTACAGCTGAAAAAAAATTACAACAAGAAGGTTTTAAAGAACCAGAAATATTTACATTTGATATCTCTATATTAGGTGTTAAGAAGTATAGCTATGCCATTCATGGAATAGATTATTGTGATGAACAACATACATATTATGAATACTGTCCTAATATGCGATATCGTTCTTTAGAAATTGCAGGAACATTTGATGATATTGTTAATGAAAATTCAAGCGTTTTTGGTATTTATTTCACATATAAAACAGAAAGCTCTTTATCTGAATTAGAATGGCTTACAAAAGGTTTGCATTATAATACTCAAGAAATAAATGGGTATAAGTATTTTCAAGAAATAAATGGGTATAGGTTTGGGGATATGGAAGAATATGCGTTAAGAGATCCTTTTGATCCAGTAAACAACTATATTATTATTGTTGGATTTGCGAATGCAACTGAAGAGCAAAAGAATCTTGTGCTTAATTATATTAAAGAAAAGATAGAACAGGAGAGGTAAAGAAACTATAGATGTAATACAGCATAAAATTATAAAATTAAATATTGAAAAACTAAAACTACATTTAACAAAAGGGAGGGAATATATGTTAAGTAGTTTACTTATTGGACTTTCAGTGTTAGCTTCAATCACAGGTGTTTCTTCAGGAACAAAATATGAAATGGCAGAAGAAGATTTTATACAAATTGCTTCTGTTATTGGAGGTCAAGTTTTAGAAAATGAAAATGGTTTTTGTTTGACAAATGCAATAAAAACAGATGATATCTATTCAATTACTGGTCAAAATAGATACTTTGAAGTTGAACTTCAAAATGGTGGATATCTTATCTATGATAAACAAGAAGATTGTGTACTTGAATATGATTTTTGGAAAACCTCACCATATAAAGATTATGATGAGAAATTGAAAGTTTTATATCAAGATAATTTGAAAATGAATTATATTGTATATAATCAAGATACTTTTATTGAATTGAATACAAAAAAATCTATGTCAAATTCAACGTTAGAATATATGGCTAATGCGGAAGATAAAGTTGCAGGTGAATATTATACCAATATTCGCCCTGGTGCTGATGCTAGTCTTATACCAAACAGCTTTTATTTTCAAAATTTAAATAGTTATCATGGTTTAAATGATTCTAATATTTGTACTATTATTGCAACTCAAATAGCACTAGGATATTATGATACCTTTCAAAATGATACTATAGTTGATGAAGAATTCGATTTACTAGGAGTTTCTTATAATAACTCAAGATTTGTTAAAGATTTCACACAATCTCCTGGTACTGGAACTACATGGGGTAATCAAGGATTTAGAGATTACTTAGTAAATTTAACTACAGAGGTTATTGGACATTCTCCAGCAAATGAAGGAATGTATACAACAGAGCAAATCAAATTAATAAGAAGATATTTAAATGATAAAAACATAGAGTATACTTTAAATACATCAGAAGGTAATTGGGGAGATCATATTACTAATAGAGCTAAGAAAGTCATAAAAAACACTATTGATGCTGGTAGACCAGTCTTAACAAATGGAACTGGCCATTCTACAATTGCTTATGGCTACGATGATAATTATGTATATGTACATACTGGTTGGGGACATGTTGCTGCAACTCCTTGGAGTACTTTTACTTCAGGATTCTTTGGCAATGGATTTGATTTAGGTGCTATTGATATCATTATTACTGCTCCACATTGGCATTCTGATAATTATTATTCCTCTACATATGATGAATATTATTGTCCTGATGGATGTAAATTCACAAAAGATTCCATGGACCCAGAAAATTATGGATATGCTGGTGCTTATTATCCAAATGAAGTAACAGACACAATTATAGTTGGAGATTTAAGATTTAATACAATTCGTAAGAGATGTGGTTATATTGAAAATGAGTATATAAATATTTCCTCTAGAAGAGAAAATGTAAATGAAGCATATATAGAATATCATTTTGACTGCTATGTTAAGAAAATTCAAGTTGATATTTCTTTTTGGAGTGCTAGTGAGAGATATTATACTGGAAGTAGTGCCACAATAGATTATTTAGATGCAAATGGTCAATGGCAGACTGTTGTTGATTTACTTAAGATTGGTCTTTCTACAAACAGAGCAAACCAAGATAGATTGATTATTTCATTCCCAGATGGTACTACAGCATTTAGAATTCATGCGACAAATGAAGCAGAAGGAGATAGGAATAAAGGTAGAATTTCCATTGGTCATTTAGAAATTCTTCACTCCTAAAAAATATGAATTGAAGTAGTCTTTTCTAGAAGTACTTCGTTGCCCTTAATGTATTACTCTTTGGTAATTCGTTAAGGGCATTTTTTCTATCTAATAAATGAATGAACAATTGTACTACATAAGAAAATTCTTGTTTATAATATTATTTTATGATAAAATATTTATACTATATCTAAGGGAGATGATATCTTATGTTAAATAGATTATATTTAGCATACATAAAACAAAGGTATTTTCTTTTTTTAAAAAATGAATATGATTTAGTATTTTGCTTGATAAGAGGTTGGAAATGAAAAAGAATTATTTGTTATGTGTTTTAGTTTTTTTATCTTTATTAATGGGTTCTTGTAATAATAATTCTGGATATTATTTGATTGCTGGAGAATTTTATTCTAAGGAAAATGGCTATAGTGAAGAATATACTGATTGTAATGAAGATTATCAAGATGCTATATTGAGAATTAAAGAAATTGATAAAAGTACCTATTTACAGGCAAATGGAGTGAATGTTGTAAAGGATATTTCAAGTGATAGAATTGGTGATTATTATTCAATTGAATTACTTGTTTTTTCAAAAGAAAAAAATGATTATGTTCAGTTGAATTATTATAATTTGAAAAGAGAACCTCATATGCATGCAATTTCTTATCGAGATGAAAATGATTATTTATTAGCTCCACATGAATTTAAAAATCACCCAAATAGTCCTCGGAAATATACAGCAAGTCATCAAGGATATCGGGGAGTATTTTATTTAAAAGAGATATAAAATAATACATAAATATGGGAGGTATAAAATGAAAAAGAAAGTAATATGTGTTTTATTATTAGGTTTTATTTTTATTAGTGCAGTTAGTGTAGGTTTTAGTGCATCTGCATCACAAGATGATACAACTATGGATTTAGATAATGGGAATTCTATGATGAATATGACTCAGGATATAACTGAAGAAGATAGTATCACGCATCTTTCTTCTAATGGTGAGGACTATTCATAGCAAATAAAATAATTTAAAAAAAGTAATCCCCCTGGAGATTTGGACCACAAAATTATAAAGTCTATTTTGGAGGTGTTCTCTATTATGGGAAGGAAACAAAAATAGTATGGAATTAAAACTTGAATTACTTGTGCTATACCAATGATATTGCAGGTGGAATTACTGATGATGTTATTGAGCCTTATATAGCAAATCTGTTAAAGGAAATCATTAATATTGAAGAATTTGCAGAGCTATTAGGTACTAGACTTGGTGTCAAGAGGATACTTCAAAACTAGAAAAGGAATTATCTAACTACAAGACATAACAAAAATGGTTAACACATATTTCTTTATAAATCATTTTTAATATACTTGACTCTAATATAGTTAACTGCTATAATAGGCTTTGTAAAACAAATGAATATGTCATCGGAGAACAGGAGTGCCGCAGCACCAAAATTGTTTCATCAATTTTCTGTTGATAAGATGTCGAGTGCGCTCGATTATTTATTAAAATAATCGGGCGCTTATTTTTTTTGTAAGGAGGTATAAAAATGATGATACAAATATCAGATCACTTTAATTTTAAGAAATTATTTAAATTTGTTTTACCATCTATTTTTATGATGGTCATAACTTCAATATATGGAGTAATTGATGGATTTTTTGTTTCAAACTTTGTAGGAAAAACACCTTTTGCTGCAGTAAATCTTATTATGCCTTTTATAATGATTTTGGGTGGCATGGGCTTTATGATAGGTACTGGTGGTACAGCATTAGTATCAAGAATTATTGGAGAAAATGATTTAGAAAAAGCAAATCGTTATTTTACTTTGTTAATACTTTTTGCTGTGATTTTAGGTGTTATCTTAATGGTAGTAGGAGTTTTAATTATGCGTCAGATTGCTTGCCTTTTGGGAGCAAGTCAAGAGATGATAGAACCTTGTGTTTTATATGGACGAATTGTGGCTGGTTTTACTCCATTTCTTATGTTACAATATATCTTTCAAAGTTTTTTAGCTGCTGCTGAAAAACCTAAATTAGGTCTTGTTGTAACACTAATTGCTGGATGTAGTAATGCAGCTTTAGATGCTTTATTTATTGTTGGATTTCAATGGGGACTTGTGGGAGCTGCAGTTGCAACAGGAATAGGGCAGTTTCTTGGAGCAATCATACCTATGGTATATTTTGCTAGCAAGAATAAGAGTTTATTAAGATTTACAAAAACGAAGTTTGAAATAAAACCTATTGTTGTTGCTTGTGGAAATGGATCTTCTGAACTTTTCACAAATATAGCCTCTTCCTTTGTAAGCATGCTTTATAATTTTCAACTTATGAAATTTTATGGTGAGAATGGTGTTTCTGCATATGGTGTTATTATGTATGTTCAATTAATTTTTTTGGCATTGATGATAGGATATACGATAGGAAGTGCACCAATTGTAAGTTATAATTTTGGAGCCCAAAATGCAGATGAATTGAAAAATATATTTAAAAAGAGTTTGTCCATTTTAGCAATTGGGGGTATAGTATTATCTGCTTTGGCACAAGTGCTTGCTATACCACTTGCAAAATTGTTTGTTGGTTATGATATAGAACTTTATCAATTGACTGTTCATGCATTCCGATTATTTTCCTTTGCTTTTATGTTTTCAGGAGTGGCTATTTATTCATCTGGTTTTTTTACTGCTTTAAATAATGGTTTGATTTCTGCAATCCTTTCTATAATGCGTTCGCTTGTCTTTCAAGTTACATTTGTATTCTTACTTCCAGTTCTATTTGGCGTTAATGGTATTTGGTGGGCAATGTTTGCAACAGAAGTTGGAGCCACTGTTGTTGCAACAATTTTCTTTATAACATATCGAAAAAAATATAATTATTTATAATAGAAAATTGAATTAAAAATAATAAGAAATTTAGAAAAAAAACCTCTATCTAGGCTTAATCATCTAGTAAAGAGGGTCTAATGGAATATTTATTTGATTCTTGCTTAGCTTGTCTTATTTCATCTCCATCTTCTAAATTTCCTATTAACAATGGAGAATTCACATCATGATTTTTATAATTTTTTAAAATAAAATCTTTATTTCCATTTGCATAACAATAACTACATAGATGTAGACAAGAATTGTAACTTCCAATATCATTTGCTAGATAACAAGAACAGAAGTTTTTTCTAGCTTGCATCTTTTGTTTTATATTTAATTTGGCATGAATACATTTTTCATAATCTTCTAGTCGAATACATCCATCCACATCAATCCCATAATCCTTAAGCCATTTTTCTTTAGAACATAGTCGTAATTCTAAATGATGTTCCTTAGCAATTTTAGAAAATTCTTTTGCAAGGATTATTTTATCTTCATCTGAACAATCCTTAAGCTCTGGATGATTTCTTTTTAATTTATCATATAAATCGATGAATCCAAAGATGGCTAAAGAAGTATAGCCATCTAGTTGTTCAGCAATGGATTTAAAAGTTTCAACATGTCGTTGAAGTGTATATTTTTCATTGATAATAATGGGGGTATATCTCCAAATAACAGATTCTTTTCCTAGTTGATTAGATAAATATTTGAAATCCTCAATAACTTGTTGGATTGATGGTACATTAGGTTCTAAATCATTTTCAAAACCAGTTATGCTGACATACCAAAGTTGCCCAAAATTTTTTAAATCCTCTAAATAGGGAAACATTGGTCTAGGATTTTTTGTACAAAATCCAATGACGTCAACCACCTTAGGGTCTAAAATAAATTTAGTTACTAATTTAGGATAATATGGATTTCTTACAAGAACATAACCTTCCTTTATTCTGTTGATGAACCATTTAGAATAAAAAGCTGGAATATCAGTTCTTTGACCAGTATGAATAATCATTTCAATCACCACTACATATATAATGTTTTTTGTTTTAAGATAATATAAAACCTATATTATTATTTTACCATTATTTCTGATTGTTTCGCAACTTTAAAATATAATAATAGCAAAAAGAAAATAAATCAGAAGATTTGACAAAAATGAAATAAAAAATGCATTATAATACAAATATCAATGTAATAAAATAATTTTTATAAATTAAGGAGGAAGAATATGAAAAAAATTATTGCATTTTTTGTTTTATCTATTTCAGTGCTTTTAATGTGTACTAAAGCACTAGACTCTAAGGCATCAACCGATGATTGCTGCAATGAAGTTAAAACTGCTGCAGAGACTGAAACAATTCCTGTTTACTCTAGTACAGATTTAAGAAATCCACTTTATATGGGATGTCCAAAATGTGGAAATAAATACTTTTTTAATATGGCACCTGAAAATGGAGAGACTCTATATATTTGTACAAAATGTAGATTTCAATTCATAATTAAAGTATCTTATTTATAAGGTAAATGATTTAGATGACCATTAGCTATTGTTATAGCTAATGGTTTTTCTTTTCTTTATTTGCAAATATTTTTTTATTTGTTATAATGTTAATAGAAAGTAGGTTTTTTTATGAAAAAAATGATATTTTTTTTATTTTTGTTATTGTTGGTGATTTCAACAGGATGTTCAAACAAAAGTTTTACTTTAACATATGAAAACAATGGCCATGGACAAAAAATAGAAGAAGTCGTCAATCTTCGTAATTTACCAGAAGCATTTCCAGTGTTAAGTGAAGAAGGCTATCACTTTGATGGGTGGTTTATAGATTCTGATTTTGAAATTATAGCTGTAGTTAGTACACCAATGAAAAACGATATGACACTTTATGCAAAGTGGACTCAAGTTTTTACAATTACTTTTGAGCTTAATAATCATGGCATTGCCATATCTCCTATTTCTAATGTATGGGCTCTTCCTCAATCATTGCCTGAACCAAAAGAAACAGGATATTTGTTTGAGGGTTGGTTTTATGATGATCAATTTAAAAAACAAGCTCAAGGAAACGATGAAATAAAAGAAGATACTATCTTATATGCAAAGTGGAGTTGGATTGATCCAGATTCTTATTTGGCTGGCTATTCTACGATTCATGCTTTAGATGATGAGATTAAGGAAAATATATCTGTAGATGGATATGCACAATTTGGTATAGAGGATTTTAAACAGTATTTAAATACAGATGCTTATCGTGTTGTTTCAACTCCACTTGAATTTTTAACAGCACTTGTGGATGCAAAATATGATTATGAAAATTATTGGGATGAATCTACAAAAACATTGTCTCAAACTTTAAATAAAGAAGGTAAGGTTCATGTCATTGAAATTGCAAATGATCTAAATTTAGGATATTTTAAATTAGGAGCACAAGAAAAGGCGACAAATATTGTGACAGATTTTGCAAGTAATATGGATAAATTGAGTTCTAACCTTTGTATGTCAAATATGTTAAAGGAAAATGGGATTTCTCAAATCAAAGTGGAAAACACTTCTAATTTGTTAATTTTTTCAAAAAATGGAGCAAAGTTAACACATTGTGGTTTTAAACTTACAAGTGATACAAATGTGGTATTTAGAAATTTATCATTTGATGAGTTATGGCAATGGGAAGATGCTCCTTTGAACACCTCATCAAAAATTGGAGATTATGACTGGTTTGGATGGGCATATTTTAAAATTTCTTTTTGTGGCTTTATTTGGATAGATCATTGTACATTTGGCAAATCCTATGATGGACAAATTGATTATTCTAACCCAGTGTATAATGCTAATGCAGGGACAGCCTTTCGTGCACCTTATGGTGGTACAGGGGAAAATGGATTACATATATCTTGGTGTAAATTTAATGCAGGTAGTGACAGTAAAGATGGATATCTTTATCAAATGATGCAGCAAATAGAAGAAGAATATCAAGAAGGAAAGAAGAACTATTTATATTATAATGCTTTAAGAGATGCTAACATTAGTTTTGAAGATATATTATATGGATTAGCTATTCCACAGAAAAAAGGATTCTTGTGTGGTGATGATGCTAAGTTTTCAGGATCTTATGATACTGCAGATGATTATAATTTTAATCTGAAATTAAAAGTTTCTTTTTCAAATTGTATATTTATGAACTTAGAAGACCGACTTCCAAAATTAAGAGGGGGCAATGCATATATGTACAATTGTTTAGTAGATAGTTCACAATACTATGCTTATCGTACAAAACTAATAGCTGCTAATGCAAAGGGAGTTGTTACTAAAATTAACAGCGGGTGGAAATGTGCTTTAGTTAGTCAAGGAATTGTATGTGGAAATGGAGGTAGTGTTCAAGCGGAAAATACAATTTTTAAAGGTATTGATACATTAATTAAGCATAACGATACAAAAAATATATCGCCTTATGTGGATGGTGGTTTTAAAATTGTGAATTGTAGTTATCAAAGAGGGGCAAATTCAATTGTTTATCAAGGCTCATCTAGCGATTTAAATACAGCGTTTATTTCTAGTATTCCAGCAAAACTAAATACATTAAACTTTTCTTGGAAAACAGAAGATGAACAACCACCTTTTGAGATAACTGGATTTGATTTAAATCAATTAGAAAAGATATTGAATAATGAAGTTTATGGTTGTGGAATAAATTCTAGTTTTAAAGAAATGTTCTTGTTAAAACAATATAGATAAATTTTAGAAACTGCTAAAAAAATTTAGCAGTTTTTTTGTTTTTTTAAAAATAGTAGGTATAATGCTTCTTCCTTTTGAAAACATTAAACTATGAGAGGTTGTTTTATGATATACACAACAAATACTAAGCTTGCTTTAAAAATATGTTTTGAACTTCATAAGGATCAAATGGATAAAGGAAACAGTCCTTTTGTTTTTCATCCATTTCATTTGGCAGAACAAATGCCTGATGAAGATTCTTGTGTAGTTGCTTTGCTTCATGATGTTATTGAAGATACAGCTTGTACATTAGAGGATTTAAAGAACTTTGGATTTAATTCAAGGGTAATTAAAGCAATTGAGTTGATAACTTACAAGAAGGGGACAGATTATTTTGCTTATATTTCATCAATTAAAACCAACTTTTTAGCAACTTTAGTAAAGGTGGCTGATTTGCAACATAACATGGATGCTTCAAGGCTAGATCAAGTTACTTTAAAGGATGAAAAAAGAATAGAAAAATACAAACAAGCATTACAACTCTTATATTCTTAAAAATAATAATAGTCTTTCTTTAAAAACTATGATAAAATAAATGAAAGTAATATGAGGTAAGAAAATGAAAAATTTATTTTGTATAGTTAGTGATTATGATAATAAAAAAGTTAAACCAGTATATGCCCCTTTTATAACTAAAGAATTAAATAAGTCTGAACAAAAGAAACTTTCAGAATTAAGTAAAAAATATGAGAACTATAATTTGAAATCAAAACCTTCAAAATGGCTTCTTTCTTTAAGTAAAGTTCTTTTGTCATTGTTTTTTGTAGCTGCCTTGTTTTTTATAGTTGATTTAATTAAGGATATCAATGATAAAGAATTTAAAACAATTCTTATTTCAAATTTATTTTATTTTTGTGCAGCAATCGTTGGTTTAATTGGTTATGTTATTTGCCGTGTTCTAACTTTCCATTTGGCGAAAAAAAGCAAAAAAACAAGTTTTAAGGATCAAGCAAATCAAACATTTAATGAAATATTAGATTTTACACAAAGGTGTTTAGGAGTTCCAAGCAATTGTCAAACTATGGAGGTTCTTTGTGAGCAACATTTCATAAAAAAAGGACAGTTAAAAGAAAAAGGAAATATTTTTACAAATGTTGTTTTAAGTGCTTATACAACAAAAACAATGCTTTGCTTAGCAGATTTGCATTGTGTAATTTCTATTCCGTTAGCTTCGATTAAGGAAATAGAGAAAAAAGAAGAACCTTATCGATTTAAAAGTTGGCATAAAACAGAAAGTATAAAAGATAAAAAATATGAGGAATATAAGATTAAATCAAAAGCGTTTGTTTTTTCTGCTGAATCTTATTATATATTCAAGTTTATTCATAATGAAGAAGAATATTCTGTTTTAATTCCACCATATGATTATGAAAAAATAAGCACTTTACTTAATAAATAAAGATAGGAGAAGAAATATGTATTATATGAATCAAAATTTTAATTTCAATAATGAGGTCATAGAAGGTAGCAACATACATACTACTTTTCAAGGAAAAGAATTGATTTTAAAGTCGATGTATAAATACAAAGGACCAATCACTATGCAGTACTTACCTTATGGAGGAATTCAATCTGTTTTTGGTGGTCATATTATTCTTAACACAGTTTCTGGTTTTATGGCAACAGATCATGTGATATATGATGGTGTAGAATATCGTTCTACTGAATTTATTGAACATTTTGAAAATCTAGTCAATGAAGTCTTACCTTCTTAGGATTAATCATCCATTAATATAAAAGTTAATGGATTTTTTTATTGTTGGTAAAGTATTATTAAATTATAATATGCATATTTTTATATAGGTGATTTTTTTGAAAAAAATATATATAGTTTTGTTATTATTTTGCTTTTCTTTTCTTCCAGTTGCTGCTATAACCAATACGGAATCTAGTCATATTGTAATGGAAGCAACTACGAATCGTGTTTTAACTGGAACAAATTTAAATAAACAGTTTCTTGTTGCATCAACTGCTAAAATATTAACTGCAATTACAGCAATTGAGAATTATAATTTAACTGAAGAAATAATCATTACTAAAGCAGATACTTTAGAAGTTGGCTCTAAAGTTTATTTAAAAGAAAATGAAAAAATTACAAGAAGAGATTTACTTTATGCATTAATGCTTCGTTCAGCAAATGATGCGGCTTCAGCATTAAGTTCAAATAATTCAACTCAATTTATTCGTTTAATGAATACGACAGCAAAAAAAATAGGAATGAAAAATAGTGTATTTGTTAATGCCTCAGGGTTGGATGAGAAGGAATACAATCTTTCTACTGCATATGATATGGCATTACTTGCATCCTATGCGGCTAAAAATGATGTATTTGTACAAATTGCTTCTGCCCATCAATATTCATGTAAGACTAAGGAATCTAATTATTCATGGGCTAATAAACATAAACTTGTTACTAGTGATGAATCCTTTGTTTTTGGTAAAACAGGATATACAAAAAAGTCGAAAAGAATTTTAGTCTCAAATTATCAAAAAGAAAACAAAAATTTAATTATTGTCACAATCAATGATGGTAATGATTGGAATCATCATAGAGCTTTAGCAAGTGAAAATGACAATTATAGTTTTATAACTATTTTTAAGAAAGGAATTTATAACACGAAACAAGATGTTCCATATTACTTGCATGTTAAAGAGGATATTGTAATTCCAGTCAAGAAAAAAGAAAAGGAAGAAGTAAATATTATTTTTAAACTTTATAAAACTTATGCTAAGTTAGAAGTTTTTTTGAATCAAAAAATGGTTTTAGAAAAATGTATTGATGTTTATGATAAAAAAACATTGGATATGGATCTTGTTATTGATATATTCAATTAAGTTGTTGAACTTTAATGAAAGAATATGTTAATATAATTTTAAGGAAGTGAAAGTATGGTTTATGGAATATTTTCAACAATTTTAGGAAATATAACAATTGCTAGAAATGGTCAAAAAATATGCTACTTACAATTTGGCACAGAAGAATTAAAAGGGACGTTGGATATAAATGATTCTATTTTAAAAGATGTACATCAACAGATAATGGAATATTTAGAACAAAAAAGGAAAGAATTTCAAGTGGATTTAGAAATTTCTGGAAGTGATTTTGAGAGAAAAGTTTATGAAGCAGTTTTAAGTATTCCATATGGTCGAACAAAAAGTTATAAGGAAATTGCAAGTAGAATAGGCAATTCAAATGCCAGTATAGCTGTGGGAGGGGCAGTAGGAAGAAATAAAATTTTAGTATTGATTCCATGCCACCGAGTTATTGGAAGCAATGGGAATTTAACTGGTTATGCTAAAGGATTAGATAAGAAAAAATTTCTTTTGGAAATAGAAAAATAATTTTATTGTTTAAAAATAGAGTTTCAATGGTATAATATATATAATTTTAGGAGGAAAAAAGAATGGCAAGAAAAGGAAGAACTGGTTATTTAGGAATGTTTGCTTTTGCTGCAATGATTTTAAATGCAATTGCATGGATTATTAAAATCATTTTAGATGCAACAAGCAGTTCTGTTGTTGTTATGGGGCAACCATTACAAAATGTTTTTACTGCAATTGCAAGTATTTTATTGTTGATTGTTGCACTTGTTGCGGCATATGATTATGCCAAAAGACAGACAAAAGGCTGGAGAATTGTTTTCTGGATTTTAGCAATTGTTTCTTTATTATCTATATTTTTTGGTTTAGGATTGCCAAATTTTTTATAGGATAAATTAAAAAAAATTGCTAAATAAAGTAGCCCAATTTTTTAAGAAATTAATTATTGGGTTTTTTATTTGGAATAAATAAAAAAAGAATGACTTCTTAAAAAAGAAATCATTCCTAAAAAAAGCGTGTTATCTTTCATTTGTTTATTTTGTTAATAATCGAATTTCATTATCACAAGCATCTAAAACATATTCAATATTAGGCTTTAGCAATCCTTGTATGATTTTTGTTGCGATAAAGGTTTCAATGTGTTTTTGGATGTAACGCTTTACAGGGCGAGCTCCAAATTCAATATTAAAGCTTTCGTTTAAAATATAGGATTTTAAAGAATCAGTGAAAGTAATGTTAATTCCCTGAGTGAGGAGTCGCACGTCTAAATCTTTTAACATTTTAGCAACAATTTTTATTTGTACATCTTTTGATAGAGGCTGAAAAGTGATGATTTCATCAATTCGATTTAAAAATTCAGGTCTAAAATAATTTTTAAGTAGGGAATTCATGTCAGGTTCTATAGTATCTTCCTTTAATAGAAGATCACTACCTATATTAGAAGTCATTATAATAATTGTATTTTTAAAATCTACAGTTCGTCCTTGTGAGTCAGATAATCGTCCATCATCTAAAATTTGTAGAAGAAGGTTGAAGACATCATGATGTGCTTTTTCTATTTCATCAAACAAAATTATAGAGTAAGGGTTTCTACGAACCTTTTCTGTTAATTGCCCACCTTCATCATATCCAATATATCCTGGAGGAGCTCCAATTAGTTTTGCTATACTATGCGCTTCCATATATTCAGACATATCTATTCTGATGATATGGGTTTCGCTATCAAATAAAGCTTCTGCTAAAGTCTTAGCAAGTTCAGTTTTTCCAACACCAGTTGGACCTAAGAAGAGGAATGAGCCAATAGGTCGATTTTCATCTTTTATTCCTGCGCGCTGCCTAATGATTGCATCACTGATTAAATCTACCGCCTCATCCTGGCCTATTACTCTTTGTTTTAATGTTTCATTTAAATTTAAAATTTTTTCTTTTTCTCCTTGCATGAGCTTTGAAATTGGTATGTTGGTCCACTTTGCAACAACCTCTGCAATGGTTTCTTCATCTACAGATTCAGATAATAGGTGATTTTCTTTGCTGCGATTTTGATATTCTGTAATCTCTTTTTCAATAGAAGGAATTATAGAATATTGTAATTCGGAAGCTACTTTATAGTTTCCATCGTTAAAAGCTTTTTCAAGTTCAAAACGTTTTTGATCTAAGGTTTGTTTTAAATTCTTAAAATGTTGCAGTTCCTTTTTTTCTTTTTGCCATTTTTCAGTTAAATCTTTTGCTTGAAGATTTAATTCAGTTAATTCTTTTTCAATTGTGGATAAACGCTTTATAGAAGAAGCGTCTTTTTCCTTTTTTAAAGCCATTTCTTCAATTTTAAGCTGCGCTATTTTCCGATCTGTATCATCTAAAATAGTTGGCTTTGAATCTAATTCCAATCGAATAGATGCACATGCTTCATCAATTAAATCAATTGCTTTATCAGGTAAAAAACGATCTGTAATATAGCGATTAGATAGCGTTGATGCTGCAACGATTGCATTATCTGAAATTGTCACTCCATGATGAAGTTCAAATCGTTCTTTAATTCCTCTTAAAATAGAAATCGTATCAACAACATTAGGTTCACTTACAAGCACTTTTTGAAATCGTCTTTCCAAGGCAGAATCTTTTTCAATGTATTCACGATATTCCTTTAGCGTTGTAGCACCTATGCAATGAAGTTCACCTCTAGCAAGCATCGGTTTTAGCATATTTGAAGCATCTAGTGCTCCTTCTGATTTTCCTGCTCCAACGATGAGATGAATTTCATCAATAAACATGATAATATTGCCTTCAGACTCTTTAATTTTATTTAAAACAGCTTTTAAACGTTCTTCAAATTCACCACGATATTTTGCTCCTGCAACTAATGCTCCCATATCTAGTTCAAATATTTCTTTATTTTTTAAAGAAGAAGGTACATCGTTTGCAACAATTCTACGTGCTAATCCTTCTATGATAGCTGTTTTACCAACTCCAGGTTCTCCAATTAATACTGGGTTGTTTTTGGTTTTTCTAGATAGGATTTTTATAATACGTCTAATTTCCTCATCTCGACCAATTACAGGATCTATCTTCCCATTTCTAGCAAGTTCTACAACATTTCTTCCATATTTTTCCAAAACATTTTCTTCTTTATAATTTTGCTGTTCCATAGTCATATCACCTTTCCTTTTTTAGTCTTTTTTTAAGACCTCAATATTATTATACTACGAAAATTAGCACTGTCAATACGAGAGTGCCAAAAAGATAAAAAAATCTTTTTATATTTGACTTTTCATATAGCGTTTGTTATAATAAATGAGCATTTAAAAGATGCGATGAGAAATGGCCCTGTAGCCAAGTGGTAAGGCACGGCACTGCAACTGCCCGACCATCAGTTCGAATCTGTTCGGGGCCTCCAGTTTTGTTTACCCATATATATCATTAAATACTTAATATAAAAAAGGTTGATGTTCAGTTTTACTGAAGTCAGCCTTTTTTATATTTTATCCTAGCATTACATCTAATACCATCATTATTACAAAGCCAATACATATCCCTATATTACATAGTTTACCGCTAGAAGAAGGAATTAATTCATCTACAACAACAAAAATCATTGCCCCTGCTGCAAAGCTGAGAAGGTATGGCATTGTTGGATTGATATAATACATAAGTAGATAAGCAACTACACTAGCAATCGGTTCTACAATTCCTGATAATACTCCATAAAGGAAAGCTTTATATTTTGGTTTTTCAGGAATTAAATTTAATGAAATTATGCTACCTTCTGGAATGTTTTGAATTCCAATCCCAATGCTTAATGCTAATGCTGTTGTTGCGATAAAGGCATCTCCTGTCATTGCGGCTGCGAAAGCAACGCCTACAGATAATCCCTCTGGAATATTGTGGATTACAACTGCTAAATTGAGCATGTTCACATTTTTTTGCTTTTTGGCTATATAAATATCAAATACCATTAAAGATAGCATTCCTAATATAAATCCGATTGCTGCAGGAATATAGCAGGTGTAGGGGTTATCTCCAGATAACTCTATTGCTGGGATGATCAAACTCCATATGGAGGCTGCCAGCATTACTCCAGCTGCAAAGCCTTGTAATAAATTTTTTATATTTAAATTAATGTCTTTTTTCACTAAAAATACCAATAATGCGCCTAATGATGTTCCAACGAGTGGAATCAAAAAACCTAGTATTAGGATTGTCATTTCTACCACCTATTAATATTAGTATGTAATGGAAATGAGTTTGTATTAGGTGATTTTTAATTTTTTTGCAAAAAAGTGTCAAAAATATATTTTTTATGATATAATCAACTTATGTTTGGAAAAGAGGTTTAGGAAATGGAAAAAATCACGTATAAAAAATCACTTGCTGCAAAATTAATTTTATCACAAAGTGCTATAG
>JAIDKZ010000047.1 GCA_029051735.1 Anaeroplasmataceae bacterium
GAATATATCTATGAATATATATAACCAATGTTCTCATTTTTAAATCCATTTCCTATCAATTCTCCAGAAAATACACAATCCAAAATAAGATACTCTGTTGTTTTAAACCCTAATATTCCACCAGAAGCAAAATCTCCATTGACTATTGCATTTACAGTGCAATTCTTGATAATATAACCAAACCCAGCGATTCCACCTGCAGCATGGATTGTTGATTGCACTACACCATTAAAATTACAATCTAAAATTTTCCCCCAACTAGAACCACCAACAATACCACCACTTCGGTCTTGAGAGATAACTACCCCTTCTACACTGCAATTTCTTATAACTCTATTTAAATCTTGAGCAGCAATTCCACCTGCTGAAGATGAAAGTTCACCATCAAAATCTGTTAAATCAATCAAAATATTTTCTAAAATCACTCCATCAATATATGCATGGTCCAATAAACCAAACAACCCACCATTACATCCTCCGTATACTCCTTGGGGTAGATTTTTAGATGTCTTTATATTTAAATTGCTTATTTTGTATCCATCAGGATTAATTAGCATTCCACTAAAAGAATTGTTTTCACCTTTATGTGTAGGAAGATTACCAATAGGATTCCAATCGCCCCATTCTTTCAAATCAATATTATTCTTTAAAATATAGAACCCTTTTTTATTTTGATTCATATTAGCCAAATCTTGTGCACTATAAATCTCTATAAGATCTTTATTTGATTCTTCAATAACATAAACATTTGCTGACGTTGTATAATAGCAGGTACTTTCCTTTTTACTATAAACTTCAACCTCTACTGTTGCATATCCCATACCTATTGCGGTAATAGTATTTCCCTTCACTTGAAACACACTTTCATCACTGCTTTTAGCAATAATTTTTGTTATATCTATATTAAAATTCTTAAATTGTTCTTTAAAATCTAAATCCTTTGTTTCTCCTTTATTCAAAAAAATATCAAGGATGTTAAAAGAATTGTAATTTTCAATTACATTTGTATAGTATTTATAATTTGTGCTACATCCAATGAAAAAAATCACACCTATAAATGTTATAAAACTAGTTAAC
>JAIDKZ010000048.1 GCA_029051735.1 Anaeroplasmataceae bacterium
ATACTAAGACGCACACTACCTGCTATGTTTTTTTTACGGATGAAACAAAATCTGTGCTAAGAGAATATTTAAAAATTAAAAGGTGTGCCAAAGAACCATATATAGATTATTTTTTCAACAATGATACTTGCACTCTTCCTATGAACAGAAATGTTGTCTATCATTTTTTAGAGGATATCAGCAAAGCATGCGATATAGATCAATCTATCACTCCTCATAAATGGAGACATACCTTTATAACTAAGCTAGTTGAAAAAAATGTCAATCTAGCTAATATCATGAAGGTTGCTGGTCATACTGAATACAGCACTACACAACGCTACATCCATCAAGATATAATTAATTTAAAGGAGTCTATTTTAAGCATAAAAAAATAGGACTCCGCCAAGTCCTATTCCGATGAGAATTTTCCGAAAACTCCCGTCTCTCAAAATCGCGAAATACCGCGAAATATCAAGCAATTTATGGTAGGGGAGATGGGAGTCGAACCCACACGCTTTTAGGGCGGTTGATTTTGAGTCAACTATGTCTACCATTTCATCACTCCCCCATATTAGAAAAGGTAATTACTTACCTTTCTTTTTATATAATTCTATTGCTTCTTTATATATACCTTCTATTGTAGCAGCATAATGCTCCTTAGTATATTTCGCACATGATTTTTTTGTATTTTGCTTAATATTTTTCAATGTAGTTGTTGCTTTTTGAATTTCTTCCATTTTGACAACCAAATCATCTATACCATCAAAATAAATACCATTATAATAATCCTGAATCAAATCATCAATACATTCATCCTTTTGGACCAACAATGGTAAAGATGAAGCTAAAGATTCAATGTATGTCAATCCTTGTGTTTCTGATTTTGATGCATTTACAAAAATATCACATATATGATAATACAACGGAATGTCCTCATTGTCAATAAATCCTGTGAAAATTACTTTATCTTCTATCTTATATTTATGAGTAAGCTCCACTAATTCATCAAATTGTGGGCCACCACCCACGATAAGTAATACAGAATTATCTTTATTTTTTAATTTTGCATAAGCTTCAATAATCACAGGAACATTTTTTTCTCCTGAGGTTCTTCCTAAATAGCCAAAAACAAATATATCATTAGAAATATTTAATTTCTTCTTTAGGTTGCTTTTTTCCTCCTCAGTGAAATTATTTTCATCAAAACGATCTAATTCTATTCCTGTTGGTACAACTCGAATATCGCCTTTCATATAATATTTATTTGCTAATGCCAAGACCTTTTTTGTTGGTACTATCTCTATTGTAGTTGCTTTTGAAAGTGAACCTACAAATACTTTTGCCAATATTTTAAACATGATTCTATGAAAATAACGATCAAAAAAAGGAGATACATATCTTAAATAATCTTCATAAAGCGTATGAAGCGTATGCACAATAGGTATATTTAATTTTTTACTAACTATTTTTGCAATTTTTGCAATATTAAATTCTGTATGAACATGTATAATATCAAGATGATATTCAGCAACCATTTTAACCATTTTCTTTGGATTCTTAGTTTTCCTATAATCCTTTAAATCTTTAAAAGGGTAAGGCTTTCCTGGAAAATTAATAAAATTATAATTCTTTAATTCAGCACACTCTGCTGCTTTTTTTTCATCTACACTTGTAAAAATAAATACTTCATGACCCAAATTTGTTAATCCTTCATAGAGCATTTTAATGGATGTCACCACTCCACTTATATAGGGATAAAACTGGTCTGTAAATATACCAATTCTCATATGCGTACTCCTAATTGTCTTATGATAGTAGTAAATCTATTTTACTCCAAACTTCTTATAATTTCAAGTCAAATGTATCACATTTCTTCAACATAAGGAATTCCAAGTAATCTTAATCCTTCATTTAATATGATTCTAGTCGCTTTAGCAACTGCAAAGTTTGAATTTCTCAATTGTTCATCATCTGTATTAATTTTTTCTAATGAATAAAATTTATTAAAACTTTGTGCTAATCCTAACAAATATTTTGCTAAAATACTTGGGGCATATTCATTAGCTGAACGCTCAATAATTGATTTAAATAAAGAAATTTGTTTTATCAATTCAAAATAATGAGGTTTTTCAAAAACATTGATATTCATGTTTTCTACTTCTATAGTTTTCCCTCTTAAAATAGAAGCTATTCTTACTCCAGTATATTGTAGATAAGGACCTGTCTGTCCTTCAAATTTTACAGATTGTTCTATATCAAATTCAGCATCTAAGCCCCTATAATTTTTTAAATCCCCAAACACAATTGCAGCTATTCCAACAGCCTTTGCTGTCGCCTCTTTATCTTTTAAATTTGGATTTTTAGCATGAATCAAATCATAAGCCAATCCTATTGCTTTCATTAACACATCATATAACTTGACCACTCTTCCACTACGAGTGCTCATTTTTTTACCGTTTGTTAAATATAATCCAAAATTAATATGTTCAATTTGATCTGCAAAATCATATCCCATTTTTGTAATTAAACGTTTCAATTGTGTAAAATGTAGTTTTTGTTCATTGCCAACTACATAAAGTATTTTATCAAATTTATATTCTTTTTTTCGATAAAAGACTGCCGCTAAATCTCTAGTGATATATAATGATCCTCCATCACTTCTCTTGATGAGTGCAGGTGGTACATCATCCCCTAAATCTACTATTTGGGCGCCTTGATCTTCCTTTAATAATCCTTTACTTTCTAATTCTTCTACCACAGAGTCCATTTTATCATTATAAAATGCTTCTCCATTATAAGAATCAAAATCCACCCCTAACAATTCATAAATTTGAGCAGACTCCTTTAAGGATTCTTCACGAATCCAACGCCATAGTTCTAAGTATTCTGGATCCTTTAATTCCATTTTACGAAAAGCTTCTCTTGCATCATCATCCAAAGATGGATTTACTTTGGCTTCTTCATGAAAACGTACATAAAGATTGGTTAATTCCTGTATAGGATTCTTTTGAATCGCCTCTAAGTTTCCCCATTTCTTATAAGCGACAATCATTTTTCCAAATTGAGTTCCCCAATCTCCAAGATAATTTATTGAAAATGTGTCATATCCACATTTTTTCAAAATCAAATGAATTGAATTTCCAATCATTGTTGAACGAAGATGTCCTACTGAAAAGCTCTTAGCTATATTGGGTGCAGAATAATCTAATGTTACTCTTTTTCCATTACCTATATCAGAAGCACCATAATTTTCCCCTTCTAGTAAAGCAACTCTTAATACATCTTGTGCAAGTTTATTTTTTAAAATTTTAATATTTATAAAAGCTCCAACATTCATAACTTCCTGTATGCTGTCCATCTTACAGATAACTTGTATTGCTTCAGCTACTATTTCTGGCATAGGCTTTTTCAAGACCTTAACTACTGCAAACATAGGAACAGAGATATCTCCTAATTCAGGATTCTTTGGTTCTTCTACAATAATATCAATCTTTGTATTATAATTTGTTAAATAGTATTCTTCTAATTTAATTTTAATTTGTTGTTTTATTGTTTCGATCATATATTTCTCCTTATAATAAAAACTGAGATTAATGATTAATCTCAGTCCCTAATTTTTATTTTGAAAAAGCTTGATTAATGATTAAAGACCAACTATATGTATCATCTTCTGTAGCTTTCATGGAATTAAATACCAATTCCCCATTCTTATATACATAAAGTGCTGTTGGTTTTAATAAATCCACCTTATCTACTCCATTTAAGACATCCTTATTAAAAACTATTTCATCTTGCTCAATTTCTGCTAAAAAATCTGCATCATTTAAATCTTCTTGTTCATCTACCTTACTAGAAGAATAGAAATAAACTTTTTTTACTTCATGCTGTTTTGCCTCTTCATTAATCGCAGAAAGATTCTCTAAAATTGTTGAATTGGATAAAGAACCATATAAAATATAGGTATATTTAGGTTCAGCTTCAGTTCCATTAGATGCATCAATTGCTTTTTCAATGCCTTTTAAATTTGTTTTATAGAAAACCATATCATCACCTAATAGAGAGTATGATGTACTATTTGCAGTATTATAAGTGGTAATTGCCTGATTAAATTCTTCTATTCTCTTCTCTTCCTTACTAGGAATGGATAAACAAATTGTTGTTACAATCATTGCAACTAAAATTAAAACCAATATAATTAATTCTTTGCGTAAAACAAATTTTGTTTTATTCTTTTTTCCTACTCTTGCCATATGTGAAAAATCCTTTCTTTTTAAGAATTTATTATTTACGAATATACGCGTATTTTATTATATCAAATATAGTTATATTTCGCAAGTAAAAAAGATAAAATATTTAATTTTTTTCTTTGCGAAATCTCTTGAGAAACCGTTTTATCTATGATAAAATTAGATTATGAATGAAAAAACTATGAGGTGAACAAATGAAAGTATTATTCTGTGCTAGTGAAAGTGCTCCATATGCCAAAACTGGTGGTTTAGCAGATGTAATTGGTGCCTTACCAAAGGCATTAAAGGAAATGAAATGTGATGCTCGTGTCATTATGCCTTATTACAAAAAAATTAAAGAAAAAAACATTGCCAATTACAAAGGCTATGCCTATGTCCGTATTTCAGAGCGAATGGAATATGTTGGTGTTTTTGAGGCAATACATGATGGGGTAGAATTCTACTTCATAGATAGTGATCGCTATTTTAATAGAGATGGATTATATGGATATGGAGATGATGGAGAGCGTTTTGCTTTCTTCAATTTCGCAATATTGGAAGCTTTAAAAGTAATTAACTTTTTTCCTGATGTGCTCCATTTAAATGATTGGCAAACGGGATTGATTCCTTACATTTTGAAAGCCAACTATCATTATTATCCTGATTATAATCGTATTAAGGTTGTTTATAGCATTCACAACATACAATACCAAGGAAACTTCCCTATGGATATGATGCGCATCTTATTTATGCCTTATTCCTCTTCTTTAGAATTTGATAACTGTATCAATTTTATGAAGACTGGAATTTTAGAATCCAATGTTGTAACTACTGTTTCAGAAACTTATAAAAATGAAGTTTTAACTGATTTCTATGGATATCGATTAAATAATATTTTAGGTTTAAGATATTTTGATTTTTATGGAATTTTAAACGGAATTGATGTAGTGAAGTATGACCCTTCAACAGATAAAAATATTTATGCAAATTATTCAGTTGATACATTTATTCAAGGAAAAAAGACAAATAAGGAAGCCTTATTAAAAGAATTTGGATTATCTACTGAGGATGTTCCACTATTTGGATTAGTATCAAGATTAGTAGATCAAAAAGGAATTGATTTATTAATGCCAATAATTGATGATGTTATACAATATAGCAATGCAAAGTTCATTTTAATGGGATCTGGGGATCAACTTTATGAAAACTTTTTTAGAGAAATGGAAGCAAAACATCCTAATCGTTTTAAATGTTATATAGGATACTCTGATCCAATTGCCCAAAAAATTTATGCTGGAAGTGACATTTTCTTGATGCCTTCAAAGTTTGAACCATGCGGATTAGGTCAAATGATTGCAATGCGATATGGTACACTCCCATTAGTACGTGAAACAGGCGGATTAAAAGATACAGTTCAACCTTATAATGAATATACAAATGAAGGTACAGGATTTAGTTTTACAAATTACAATCCTACGGAATTAAAAGATATTATGTTCTTAGCACTAAATACTTACAATAACAATAAAAAAGCATGGAAAGCTTTAGTAAAACAAGCTATGGAGAAAGACTATAGTTGGGCTGCTTCTGCTTCTAAGTATTTAGACATATATAAAAAAATAACGCTATAGTAAACGGAGGAAAAATATGGAAACTTTAGCCTTAATTTTAGCAGGTGGTCGTGGTTCTCGTCTAGACATTCTTTCAGAAAGACGCAGTAAACCAGCCGTACCATTTGCAGGAAAATTTAGAATTATTGACTTTGCTTTATCTAATTGTTGTAATTCTGGAATTTTCCAAATAGGTATTTTAACACAATACCTACCACTTTCACTTAATGAACACATTGGTGTTGGTAAGCCTTGGGACTTAGACCGACGTGATTCATTTGTCACTCTTCTTCAGCCAAGTAATTCATGGTATGAGGGAACAGCAGATGCGATTCGAAAAAATCTTGAATTCGTAAAACGTTATGCTTCTAAATATGTATTAATCTTATCTGGTGATCATATTTACAAAATGGATTATTCCAAAATGATTGAACAGCACAAGCAAACTGGGGCAGATTTGACAATTGCTGCAAAGATTGTTCCTATTGATGAAGCTAGTCGTTTTGGTGTATTAGAAACAGACTCTAATTTAAAAATTAATAAGTTTGTTGAAAAACCAAAAGAGCCTAAATCTAATAAGGCTTCAATGGGAATCTATGTCTTTTCAACTCAAGCATTAATTGAAGCAATAGAAAACCATCCTGATATTATAGATTTAGACTTTGGAAAGCATATCATTCCAGATATGATAGATAAAAAGAATGTTTATGCTTATGAATACTATGACTATTGGATGGATGTAGGAACATATGATTCTTATTTAGAAACAAACCTTGAATTATGTGGGGATACTGCATTGGATTTATATGATCCTTCTTGGAAGATATATACAAGAACAGAGGACTTACCTCCAGTAAAAGTTGGTGATAATTCTTCTATCACTAAATCTTTAATATCAAATGGATGTCAAATTGATGGAGAAATTACTCATTCTGTCATTTCTCCAGGAGTTAAAGTTGGTGCTGGTTCTGTTATTAAAGACTCTGTAATTTTAAATGATGTTATTATTGGTGAAAACTGTCACATTGAAAATACTATTATTGATAAAGAAACGATTATAGGAAACAACTCAACAATTGGAACAGGAAATGATTTTACTCCTAACAAAGATAAACCAAACATTTTATCTAGCGGAATCAATGTCATTGGTAAAAAACTTATTTTACCAGAAGGATTAGTTATAGAAAGAAATGTTCGTATTTTCTCCTCAGCTGATTCAAAAAAAATATCTGAAAAACATATCAAATCTGGTGAAACATTAAAGTAAAAATAAAAGGCGATTCAATTCAATCGCCTTTTATTTTTTTATATATATTTTCTTTTCTTTTTCTTGCCTGAATTTCTTTTTTATCAA
>JAIDKZ010000049.1:0-4526 GCA_029051735.1 Anaeroplasmataceae bacterium
CAAGATACGCTTTATATGGATTATGGTATAAACAATATTGTAGAAGATTGTTATATAGAAGGCGATATTGATTTTATTTTTGGTAGCGCAGATGTATTATTTAAGAACTGTAAAATCCATGCAGTAGGAGAAGAAAAAAACGTTGTGTATTATACTGCACCAGATACCTATGTAGGAAATGATAATGGTTTAGTTTTTGAATCTTGTATCTTTACTAAGGATAAAAATGTGAAAGCTTATTTAGGAAGAGCATGGTATCCCAAGAAAGCGCTAAAGGAAGTGCTTCCTAGGCTAACTTTACTTCATTGTATATATGATGAGGATGTCATTTGTAAATTAATACAAATGCATAAAGGTGATAAAGAAAATGCTATTTTAAAAATAGAGAAAGAGGGGAAGAAAAGTGAAACCAAAAAAGGATAAATCTAAGTATTTATTTTATGTGATTGCAGTTGGTGTTCTAATTTTATTTGCTTTGATTTTAATCAGTTCATTATTAGATATTGGAGAAAAGTTACGCAGAATTAATCCTTATGTAGAATATGGATTTTATGCTTTAGTTCTTTTGCTTACCTATTTTGTAATTATTCAACCTATCATTATTATTGTTCGCTCTCCATCTTTATCTATTGCTACTTCATTAGATCAAAATGATCCAAAGGCTGTTGCAATATATAAAAGAGTTGCAAAAAACATAGTGAAAAGTAATGAGCTTCCTCAAGAAGAACGGTTATTATTAACAGAATATAAAAATAAAGAAGAACTTTTGTTCAACTTACAATATGTATTTGAGAAGTCAGTAAAGAATCAATTAAATAAAATTATTATTCATGATGCGAAAACAGTTATGATTTCTACTGCGATTTGTCAAAGTGCAAGATTTGATATGATTACAGTATTTTCTGTGAATTTAAAGATGATTAAGGAACTTGTTGTTCAATGTGGATTTCGTCCATCAATGAAAAATTTAAGCAAACTTACGATAAATGTATTTGGTACAGCTTTAATTGCTGAGGGTTTGGAAAATTTGAAATTGGAGGATATTGTTCCTAAGAACTCTTTGGAATTTTTAAATAACATGCCTTATCTTGGTACTATTTTGGAAAGTGTGATTCAGGGAGCTGCTAACGCATTAATGACTTTGAGAATAGGATGTGTATGTAGAAGATATTTATTTAGTGATGGTTCTGTCATTACAAAGGAAGACATTAGGCGTCAGGCATACAAAGAAACCTTGAAATTATTACCACTAGTTGTTGCAGATACAATAGCATTTTTCCCTAAGCGTATTGTTAAATTTTTTACAAATCGCATGAAGGCAAAGGATGAAGCAGAACCAGATGAAAACATAATACAAAAAGGAGATTTAAAAACTTGTTAGAAAAGGAATTAGAATCTATATGGGTAGAAGGGATTCCATCCAAAATTGAAAAAGATGATTTATTAAATTTACAAGAAGTTTTAAACATTTGTTTACAATATTTTATTAAGGATTATCTCAAAGATAAAGAATATAATCTTGAAGGAATCAATCCTAATCCGAATCAAATTCCTCATGTTTTATTGACCAAGGGAAATAAGAAGTATGCTGTAATCATTGTACCATGTGTATATCCTAGATATCATTTAATGCAAGAAGAGGTAAGAATACAGTTTGTAAAGGATTGTCAAGAAAAAAATGCTATTCCTCTTTACTGCCCTGTACTAATTGCATCTTATGATGCCTTAAGAGCAGAACAAGGCTTAATGCTTAAAGGAGATTTATTTAATGTAAGAATTGTAAAGCAAAAAATTTTAAATCAAGAAGCCAAGCAGGATTTGACTTTACAATCTTTAGATTTTGAATTATAAAAAAACATCCAATGTTAATTGGATGCTTTTTTATTAAAATATGCATCAAGAGCCTTAAAATTTTGATTTGTGTTAAAATAATTATTGATTATATCAATTCCTTTTCTTGCTTCCTTTATAGTGGTTTGATATATTTCTTCAAAGGAAGAATCAATGATTTGGTCTTTATATTGAAGCTCATTTTTAGATAAATTCAATAGTGTAGTATCTATTTTTTTAGGATAAAGATAGTCTTTTGCCTTTAATTTATTCTTTCTATGATTCAACAATAAATCATAGAAAAAGAAGAATGGTTTTTTTATTCCTGTTTTGCTTGTGGCAAAATGATCAAAATAAAATCTAGCACTTTGATAAGATTTCTTATAATATTGTTTTGTGCAAAAAAATCCAAAAATTCGTTTTATTGGTTTTTCTATTAAATGCAAATCAGAATCTGTAAGTTCAAAGGCTTCAAAAAAATAATTAGAAAGATTAATTTTTTGTATACTTAAACCTTCATATTTATGAAACAAATAGGACTCTATGCTCTTTTCAACAAAGGAAAATCTTTTTTTCTTTTGAACTAAAGCATGAAGATAATCTGGAATTGTCTGATTTATGATGTAACTTAAAAAAATATAATAGCAGAAAAATTTTTCTTCATTTGAGGAGTGATAATGAGCATCTTCCATACATTCTTTTAAAAACTCTTGCAAGTTGGATTGGATTCTTTTGGATAATTGATAATTATCCTTTTGTAAAGGACGAAATGCTTTATAAAATTCACCAATAGAATAAAAAAGTGCATAACGAAACAAAACTTGATTTGATGTATCAATGGTATAAGTAATTTGGGGACTAATATGGGACAAGGTGTCTTTAAATATGTAATATCTTATTAAACTACTTCCCATAAAATCACTTCCTTTTCTACCATTGTACCACGAATTTATTTTTTTTCTAGGTAAAGTAATGAGAAAATGTAGAAAAAATTTGGAAAGTATTATAAAATAAAAAAAAGAGGTGTTCTAAAATGAAATTAACAAAAGAAAATATCATGAATATAGAGATGCAACTTTACAATAAAGCAAGAGATATAGATGTAGCATTTTATAATTCATTTATGGATGAAGAATCTAAAGAGTTTATTTTAGATGGATTAATGATGTATGTAAATCAAGATGGCGGATTTGGAAATGGTTTATATATTGATGATTACAATACCAATTCTAGTGTTTATCAAACCTATGAAGCATTACGGATGTTGGATATAGTTGGATATGATTCAAAATGTAAAAATCCATTATTTCAAACTATATTAGCCAAGGCTGGGAATTATTTATTTAATCGCCAGGAGCTTATGGATGGAGCTTGGAATCCAATAGATGAAAAAAATTGTCAGTTTGCTCATAGTGTAAAAATGGATTATGTGAAGGATTTTAAAAAGAAATGGGGATTTCATCCTACAGCTGCAATTTTAGGATATTGTTTTGTTATGTTTGAACCAACAAAAGCATATTATAAAAAGGCAATGAAGCAAATTGGTTATGCATTTTCCTATTTTGATGAAAAAGAAATATTAGAAGATTATGATTTTATTTCTTTTAATTCTTTACTTGGGTCATTGAAAAAAAGTGGTCAATTTTTAGAAGAGGCAAAGAAAATTGAAGGGAAGCTAATTATGCAAGCATCAAATCATCTAAATGATACTAATTTTAAATTTGCAGCATATCTTAGCAACTGTGAAGTAAAGGATGAAACTTTAAAAATAGCTATAGAACAAAATTTAGACGAACTTATCAAGAAGCAAGCTTCTCATGGTCTTTGGGAACACAAAGAAGATTGGGGGACAACTCAATTTCCTGAGGCAGATAGTGCAGCATTGAAATGGCTAGGTGCAGAAACAGTAAATACAATTGTTTTATTGCTTCAATATGGGAGAGTAGAATTATGAAAGCTATCATATATTTTGGACATTTAGGTTCTACAAGAAAAGCTGGAGAGTATTTGAAAAACTTACTTAAAGATACTGATATTTTTGATGGGAATTCTATTAAAAAAGTAGATTTTTCACCTTATGATACTTTAATTTTAGGAATAAATGTTCGAATGGGGAAATTGAATAAGAAATTTATAAAGTTCATAAAAAAATTACAAAAAAGGAATTCATCAATAGAAACTCATGCATATATTGTTGCAGCTGATAAAAATTTAAAAAGCACATATATTCATATGGCAAGAGGATATCTTTCTACTAATTCCTATGTAATTTACGCAGGAGGAGAATTGGATTCTTCTAATGCCAAGGGACTTTCTAAGGCTGTAATTGAGCATTGTATTGCCCAGTTTAAAGCTGAAGACTTAGAACTTCCAACTTTAGATTTCAATTCTTTAGATGCTTTTGCTATAGAATTAGAAGAAAAAAAAATTCCAATCTGCTGATTGGAATTTTATTTTGCATCCTCCATAGATTTCATTACAGCTCGTACTTGTTTTTCAGATGGGGTACGACCCATTTGAGTCATCATAGCACGAATCATTTTCTCATTTATTGGTGGATTCTTTTTTAATTGTCTTGTAAATAACTTCTTTACTAAAAAGAAAACTGCAATAGCTACAACGATTAATTCAATTACTAGAATTAATATAAATTGCCAAATCGCAATTGTCATCATGAATACTCAACTCCTTAAACA
>JAIDKZ010000049.1:4536-7176 GCA_029051735.1 Anaeroplasmataceae bacterium
TGTAAACTTTTTTCAAATTATTTGAAAGAAAGATAAGTAAAAATATATATAAATGAAAAAATATAGAAGAGGTGTAGACAAAAAAATAGAAAAATGGTAAAATATTGTTAACAACAAAAGGAGGAAGAAAAGATGCCTAGATTTGTTACAGATGCTTGTATTGCTTGTGGCGCATGTGCTGAACAATGTCCAGTTTCAGCTATTACTGTTGAAGAACAAGCTGTAGTTGATGCAGATACTTGCATTGATTGTGGAGTTTGCGAATCAGTTTGTCCAGTTTCAGCAATCATTGCTCAATAATAAAGAAAATGGTCGATTTTTAAATCGACTTTTCTTTTGCCCAAAATTAACTTTGTCTTTCACATATATTACTTATGGGAGTGATTAATATAAAAACACTAGAAATTAACTCTCAGGAATTTATTTTAGATAGTGATATTGAAAAAGGATTTTTAAAGGGTTCTATTTGGGCTAATCTTTTTTCAGGTTATAAATTTATTTTAAATAATATAGAGGATTTAAGTGAAGAAGAACAGGTACTATTTATGCTTCAAGTCTACACATTTGCCTCTATAGAATTAACATTGTTCATTTGTACGCATCCAGATCATCAAGATGCAATTGAAACATTAAAAAAGGTTAATATTGAAAAAGATAAATTATGTGATTATGTTGAAAGTAAATATGGAGCTTTAAAAGCATGCTCTGCGACCTTTGATGGATTCTTATCAAGAAAGAGTACATGGGAGGTAAAAGATTAATGTGGACTTATGAAAAAAAATTAGAGTTTCCAGTACATATATCCAAAAGAAATTTACCATTTGCAAAAGAATTAATTACAGCAATTGGTGGACCAGGTGGGGAATTAGCTGCTGCAATTAGATATTTTATTCAGGCTCCTACTATGCCAGATAAAATTGGTCAAAATCTTCTTGTAGAAATCGCAACTGAAGAATTAGCTCATGTTGAAGTCTTAGTTGCAATGATGAAAGGATTAACTGCTGGAGCCACCATAGATGAAGTTAAAAAATATGGTTTTGAAGCAAATTATACTGATCACGGATTAGGAATTTATCCAACAGATGCTAGTGGAAATCCATTTACTGTTACATATATTGCATCCTCAGGAGATCCAATTACAGATTTAAATGAGGATTTAGCAGCAGAGGCAAAGGCAAGAGCAGGTTATGAGCATTTAATGGATTTGACAGATGATCCAGAGATTTTAGCACCTCTTTCTTTCCTAAGACAAAGAGAAATTATTCACTATCAAAGATTCGCTGAGGCTTTAAAGCATTATCAAGAAATGTTTAAACAATATCAGGGTTAAAGGCTTTTTAAAAGCTTTTTTTATTTAATTAAATATTAGTATTTTCTTTAAAAATAAGATAGAAAATTGTCATTTGTTGTCATGCGATTGTTATTTAAGTATTATTGACTTTAGTTCTATTTATTTGTAAAATAAAATCAAGAGAAGGAGAGATAGTATGAAAAAAATTATGTTAATTATTTTAATGGTATTTACTTTATCTTTTACACCAACTTTTTTTCTTGAAAATGAAAGTAAAGATATCATTTATAAAGAGTCTGTTTCATTTTTAAATTCAAATGATTATACAGAGTCTTCTCAAAATTTTATCCCAACCAATAATAATACAATTTATTCTATGAAACAATATTTTATGAATTTGAATGAAAATATTGGTTATAATGTAGCAGGGACTTGTGGCTTGGTAGCTATAGGAATGTTATTGTCTTACTATGATACCTTTTGGAATGATTGTATTATACCAGAGTATTATGATCAGAATGTCAATCTTTCTTACTTAACCACAAATATTGTTTGTGATACTTCTCCAGGGATTATTAGTGAAAAACAATTATTTTTAAATGATTATGAACAAAAAGTAAAACAATATGGTACTTATACTAATGCAGACTATTTTAATTTTATTGAAGAGAATAGTTGGAAGTATTATCATTTGAATTTACTAGAATTAGCAATAGGCACATCTAATATAAACATTTATTCTTCATCTGCCTTATCCTTTGGAATGACCTATAGTCAAATCTACTCTTTTTTATATAGTTATTTAAAAGGAACTAATATAAATGTAGTTATACAAAATAATCTTGATAAAAATAAATCAGCTAAATCTTATGCTATAGAAAAGATAAAGCAAGGAGTTCCTGTTTTAATGGGAATAAGTGATAATCAGGGAAATGGGCATGTTGTAGTTGCTTATGACTATGATGAAGATGATATGATTTATTTTAATCCAGGGCTAGATACATATGGAACCTATTCAAGTCTATCATATATGAGTTATAGTGCATATGATTTTGCAGTGTCAATTGAAGTTTTAGGAGATAATCATATATGTAGTGATAACTATCTTTTTGATCAAGAATCTTATTGTGTTTGTGATTATTTTAGTATTTATCCAACACATAGTCATAAATATAGACTTTATGAAAAAAATAATTTAATAAATCATTATGAATTATGCTTATGTAATGCTAGAAGAAAAGGCTCACACTCAATAAATACAAAAAATTATTATAGAAAAAATGGAAAACTTTTCTCAACTTGTTTGCAATGTAATCAAGAATTAGAAATAAATTTAGATGGTCCAATAC
>JAIDKZ010000005.1 GCA_029051735.1 Anaeroplasmataceae bacterium
AATACCTTAAAATATGAATTGAAATATTTAGATTCAGTTTTAAAATTATTACATAGTACAAAAAATTTAGTAAATTTACCATCTGATGATTTTTTTGAACTTGCAAATTTGTTTTCAAATGAAGAATGTGATGAAAAGAAGATAGATAGGGTGTTAAAAAAAGTATATACCATACTTGCAATAGAAGATAACATACTTAAAGGGATAGCAATTATGGATAAGGATGGTAGCGTAGGAGTATTTTGTGTAGCGGAGGATCAAACACAAAGTAAAACTTGTAGATTATTACAAAATGCCCTTGAACGCTATGCCGTAAAAAAAGAGTTAACCCTAATCACTTTATTGCCAGTAGAACAAGCTTGTTTACTATTTAAACAATTTGGCTATGAACCATTTGATGGTGCAGATGAAGTTAATGAATTTATGTTGGTGAAAAAATTAAAAAATCCGATTCAATTGGATTTAAATTGTGTTCAAAGAATCAATCTGGATTTTCACAAACCAATTCTAGTTGAAGGAAAAACCTCCTTTTTCCCTTGGTTTTTATTAATGCTAGGAAGTTTTTTCGCAGTTTTGTATTTCATCTTGTTTATCACAAGATTTGGAAGTGTTTATTATTATGAGCATCAATCCAATTACATGATTCTTGGAATGATAATTGGAATATTCTTTACAGTATCTATTGTACAATTTGTTATGTATTGTATTCAAATTAAAAAACTAAAAAAAGAAGTTCTATCTATGCATATAACCAATGGTATAGTTATATCTCATACATCTGATAGTTTTTGGAATCTTAAAGGAGAACATTTTTATACAAAGTCATATCAATCTAGAGTTCCTACTAAGACAAAACATCATGTAAAATATATGTATTATGATGATGAAATGCAGCCTTGTGAAGGGAATTTTACACACAAGTATATGGGCAGGGGACAATATTTTTATGAAGGACAGGAACTTATCATTGCCTTTAATGAGAAAAGAAGTTATATTCTTAGAAAATATACAATAATCAATAAGACATCTTCAAATGATTCACCACAAACCTTCAAAGATTCTGAAGGTAATATTAAAGAACATGAACTTTCAAACTATAAGCCGCTTTATTCTGCAAAGATGTATTTCATGTATGCTCTAAGCTTTTTTGTTATGTTTATGTTTGCTTTGATTATTGCTTTCATCTTTGCTTATTTGCTATCTAAGGATTTAAATGTTTCCTTTGGCAATGGGTTTTTGCATTTATTGCCATTATTTATATTTGCAGTCTTAGTTTTAGGGATTCCTTCTTTATGCTTTTTTATCTTTCCACTATATTATCTTAAAAAATTTAAAAAACTTTTATTTGATAAAGATACAAAAATTTATCAAGGGAAGCTTATTCATGGGGATGGGAAACTACAATCTAAAAATGGATTAAAATTTTATTGTGAATATCAGGAAGGACATGAGATGAAAAAAATCCGAGTTCTTCGAAAATTTGTTGCAATTTTAGTAAAGAAAAAAAGAAGTTCTGTATATGTTTTAGTAAATCATTCTATCACAATGGTTTTGATTGAGAAGGGAAAATATCCTGATATCATCTCATTCTTTTTTCCACATTATTAAATATAAAGAAAAGGTTCATATAGAATTTAATAGAAGAAAAATAAATTAATTATTGCAATTTTTTCTTTCATATGGTAATATACTTAAGAAGCTTTAAGATAGTCCAGAGAGGCTAACAAGATAACAGGTAGATATTGCATTTTGTACTTACTAGTTTTCTAGTCTTTTTGGATTAGAAGACTATTTTTTTTGGAGGTCATAAGTATGAAAGGCTTATTAACATTATCTGATTTAAAAACAGAACAAATACTAGATATCATTCATTACGCATTAGAATTAAAACAAGGGTTGAGTGTCTCTTATGAAAATAAGAAGATGGCAACCCTTTTTTTTGAGAATTCTACAAGAACGCATTATTCTTTTATAACTGCAATGATGAATCTTGGCATAAAGGTTATAGATTTTAATTCAGCTATATCCTCTGTATCTAAAGGGGAGAGCTTATATGATACGATAAGAACTTTTGAGGCACTAGGAATGGATGGTATAGTGATACGACATCCAAAGGATGAATATTTTAAAGAATTAGAAAAAATCCAAATTCCGATTTTTAATGGAGGAGATGGAGCGTCTCATCACCCTACACAATCTTTATTAGACTTAATGACAATATATGAAGAGTTTCAATCTTTTCAAGGATTAAAATGCTGTATTATAGGTGATATCTCTCATTCTCGTGTAGCACACACAAATATTGAAGTGATGAAAAGATTAGGGATGGAGGTATACATATCTGGTCCTAAAGAGTTTGATGATGGATCAGCAGCGTATATTCCTTTAGAACAAGCCATCAATTGTGCAGATATCCTAATGTTACTGCGAGTTCAATTTGAACGACACAAAGAAAAAATGAAAATGTCTACTTTAGAGTATCATCAATCCTTTGGAATTACTAAAAAGAAGACAGAACAAATGAAATCAAAAGCAATCATTTTGCATCCCGCGCCTGTCAATCGAGGAGTAGAAATTGCTGATGATGTTGTTGAATGTGATAAGAGCAGAATTTATAAACAGATGACCAATGGTGTATATATACGTATGGCGGTTATCTCAATGGTTTTGGATGGTAAATTATGATTATAAGAAATGGTTGGATTGTAGAAAATAATCAATTGATAAAAAAAGATATTTATATAAAGGATGGATATATTCAAAAAGTCCAAGAAGAAATATTAGATTTGGATGAAGAAATTGATGCTAGAGGCTGTTTAGTTATGCCAGGGGCAGTGGATGTTCATGTTCATTTAAGAGAACCTGGTTATTCTTATAAAGAAACTATTTTTACTGGAACTAGTGCTGCAGCTAAAGGCGGAATAACTGAAATTTTAGCAATGGCAAATTTAAATCCGTGTCCAGATTCTTTAAAAAATTTATTTATTGAACAAAAATTAATTGAACAAAATGCAGTAGTACATGTTCACCCTTATTGTGCCTTAACTAAGAATGAAAAAGGAGAAGAACTTGCAGATTTACCTCAATTATGTAAGCATGTATATGGAATTAGTGATGATGGTGTAGGTGTAAATCAAATCTCATTGTTAGAAGAAGCAATGCAAATTGCTTTAAAAGAAAACAAAATTATTGCCTCACATGCTGAAGATTCAGTGGATTCAAAACTTCCTAAAGGGGAGTATATAGCCGTCAAAAGAGAAATTGAAATGGCTAAAAGAATTGGATGTCGTTATCATTTTTGTCATTTATCAACAAAAGAGTCTTTTGATGAAATAAGGAAGGCTAGGAAAGAAGGATATACCAATATTACTTGTGAGGTGACTCCACACCATTTGCTACTCAATGAGGAAATGATAAAAGATGGAAATTGGAAAATGAATCCTCCATTACGTAGTGAGGAAAATCGATTAGCTACAGTGGAAGCACTATTAGATGGTACTGTTTCTATTATAGCATCAGATCATGCCCCACATAGTGAGGAAGAAAAAAGTAAGGTTTATGAAGATTGTCCAAATGGAATCATAGGTCTTGAAACAATGCTTCCTTTGATATATACCTACTTTATTCAAACCAAAAAAGCTACTTTTGATGATTTTTTAAATTGGTTTATTTATAATCCTATTCAAATTTTTGGGTTGCCAAAAAGAAAATTAGAATCAGGTTATGTAGCGGATTTAACAATTTTGGATATATCAAATTTTAGAAAATATAAAAAAGAAGAGATTCTTTCTTTAGGAAAAAATACTCCTTTTCTTAACTGGGAATTGACAGGTTTTGCAAAGTACACCATACAAAATGGAAAGATTATATGGAGGGCGTAATATGGAAAGAAAGTTAGTATTAGAAGATGGACATGTCTTTTATGGTATTGGGTTTGGCAGTATGGAAGAAAAACTAGCTGAAATTGTTTTTAATACCTCTATGGTAGGGTATCAAGAAATTTTATCTGATCCCTCTTATTGTGATCAAATGGTATGTATGAGTTATCCTTTAATAGGTAACTATGGTTTAACTGATGAGGATTATGAGTCAAAAGGCGTATTTATGTCAGGTTTTATTGTTCGTGAATACAACGATATTCCCTCTAATTTTAGATATACTAGAACACTAAGTGAGGTAATGGAGGAAAATCATGTTGTAGGAATTGCAGAAGTTGATACAAGACAAATTGTAAGAATCCTTCGAGAACATGGTTCTATGAAAGCTCTCATCTGTGATAAGGATTTGCCAATGGATGTTTGTATGGAAAAAATAAGAGAATATAGGTATCCTAAGAATCAAGTTTCTAAAGTTTCTTCTAAAAAAATTTGGTATTCTAGAACTTCAAATCCTCTTTATACAGTAGTTGCGGTTGATTGTGGAGTGAAATTAAATATTATAAGAAAGCTTAATGCATATGGATGCAATGTGATTGTAGTTCCATTTAACACATCAAAAGAGACGATTATGAGATATAAGCCAGATGGATTATTTTTATCTAATGGTCCAGGTGATCCTGAAAATGTCAAGGAAATTATCAGTTTGATTCAAGAAATGAAAGGTATATTGCCAATTTTAGGAATATGCTTAGGACATCAAATGATTGGGCTAGCTTATGGTGCTAAAACATATAAAATGAAGTTTGGACATCGTGGTGGAAATCACCCTGTAAAAAATTTAGAAACTGACAAAGTGGAAATAACAAGTCAAAATCATTCCTATGCCATTGATATTCATTCCTTAAAAGGAACAGGCCTTCGATTGACCCATGTCAATTTATTAGATCAAGAAGCAGAAGGGATTGTTGATGAGGAAAATGCAGTTATCGCTGTACAATATCATCCTGAATCTGCTGCTGGACCTGAAGATAGTGAATATATTTTTCATAGGTTTATAACCAATATGGCTAAAAAGAAAAAGGAGAATGCTTATGCCAAAAAGAACTAATTTAAAAAAAATAATGGTTATTGGTTCTGGACCGATTGTGATTGGACAGGGAGCAGAATTTGATTATGCAGGGACACAAGCATGTTTAGCTCTAAAGGAAGAAGGGTATCAGGTCATATTAGTTAACTCTAATCCAGCAACGATAATGACTGATACAAAAATAGCAGATAAGATTTATATGGAACCTTTAGATTTAGAGCATGTTGCCAAAATTTTAAGATATGAACGGCCAGATGGTTTGTTATGCTCTATTGGAGGACAAACAGGATTAAATTTAGGTATGCAGCTATATACGAAAGGTATATTGGATGAATGTCAGGTGGAACTATTAGGAACTTCATTTGAAGCCATTGATCAAGCAGAAGATCGTGAGAAATTCAAACAACTTTGTGAAAGAATTGGCGAACCTGTATTAGAAAGTATTACAGCAACCACCTTAGAAGAAATTATACTTGCGGCTGAGAATATAGGATACCCTGTCATTTTAAGACCAGCCTTTACTTTAGGAGGAACAGGAGGTGGGTTCGCAGAAAATAAAACAGAACTCATTCCACTTGCTAAAAATGCGTTAAAACTTTCGCCTGTGACTCAAGTATTAGTGGAAAAATCAATACGAGGATTTAAGGAAATTGAATATGAAGTACTAAGAGATAAAAATGATACTGCAATCGTAGTATGTAATATGGAGAATTTAGATCCTGTTGGAATTCACACAGGAGATAGCATTGTGGTTGCTCCTAGTCAAACTTTAACTAATAAAGAATATCAAATGCTTAGAAATTCTGCTTTGAAAATCATTCGAGCTTTAAAAATAGAAGGAGGGTGTAATGTTCAGTTTTCTTTAGATCCTTATTCTTTTAAATACTATGTCATAGAGGTAAATCCCCGTGTGTCTCGATCTTCAGCATTAGCTTCTAAAGCGTCAGGATATCCAATTGCAAGGGTGTCAGCAAAAATTGCCTGTGGATTACGTTTAGATGAAATACCTCTGGCAAACACACTTGCTTCTTTTGAGCCTACTTTAGATTATGTGGTGACAAAAGTTCCAAGATTCCCTTTTGATAAATTTGCTGATGCTAATCGAAGCCTATCCACTCAAATGAAGGCTACAGGAGAGGTTATGAGTGTAGGAAGAAACTTTGAAGAATCTTTATTGAAGGCAATTCGTTCCTTAGAAAATAAAGTTGATCATTTGGAAGTTTCACACTTGAAAAATTTAGCTTTAGAAGATATATTTCAATTTATTGAGCAGCATACAGATGAAAGAATTTATGCAATTGCTGAAGCATTTCGTAAGGATGCTACAATAGATGAAATCTATACAATCACTAAAATTGATCGTTTCTTTTTAGAAAAAATACAAAAAATAGTATGCTTAGAAAAAGAAATTATACTAAACCCATGGAATATAGAATGGTTTAAGCAAGCGAAGAGAAATGGATTTTCAGATAAGTATATAGCAAAATGTTATCAATGTAGTGAAGAAGAAGTTTATGCTTATCGTAAGAAAAATAAAATATTTCCAGTATATAAAATGATTGATACTTGTGCCTCTGAATTTGATTCCTATGTACCATATTTCTATTCAACCTATGAGCAGGAAAATGAGTCTATTCAAAGTGGAAAGAAAAAAATTATTGTTTTAGGATCTGGACCAATAAGAATAGGGCAGGGAGTTGAATTTGATTACACTACCGTTCATGCTATATGGGCAATTATAGAAGCAGGATATGAAGCAATTATAATCAATAATAATCCAGAAACTGTTTCTACTGATTATACAATATCTGATAAACTTTATTTTGAACCTTTAACATTTGAAGATGTAATGAATGTAATTGAATTTGAACATCCAGAAGGAGTAATTGTTGCATTAGGTGGACAAACTGCAATCAATTTGGCATCTAAACTAGATGAGGCTGGAGTAAAAATTTTTGGTTCTTCTGCAAATAGTATTGATTTAGCAGAAGATAGAAAGCGGTTTGAAAAAGCAATGGAAGAAATCAATATTCCAATGCCAAAAGGATTTGGAGTACATAGTATAGAAGAGGCAATGCAAGTTGTTAAAGATATAGGGTATCCTGTACTCATTCGTCCTTCCTTTGTTTTGGGTGGAAGAATGATGCATATTGTTTATGATAAACAAGTCTTAAAAGAAAAAGTTCAAGAAGCATTAGAATATGATTCAAAACATCCAATTTTAATAGATAAATATATTTCTGGACAAGAATGTGAGGTTGATGCTATCTCAGATGGTACCCAAGTATTTATACCTGGAATTATGGAACATATTGAAAGAACAGGCGTTCATAGTGGAGATTCTATGAGTGTATATCCACCTTACTCTTTAACGGATACTGTTAAGCAAACAATTATTGAATATACAACTAAAATAGGGGTTAAACTAAAAATGATAGGACTATTTAATATTCAATTTATTGTAAATTCTAAGGATGAAGTATATATCATAGAAGTAAATCCGCGCTCTAGTAGAACAGTACCATTTTTGGCAAAATCAACAGGTGTTCCTATTGCAAATCTTGCAACAAAGGTTATGCTTGGAGCAACGCTTGAAGAATTAGGGTATACAGGATTGTATCCATCAAGGAAACGATGGTATGTCAAATCTCCAACATTCTCCTTTAATAAAATTTCTGGTATGGATGTTGTTTTATCTCCTGAGATGAAATCAACAGGAGAAGCAATAGGATATGATTATTCTCTTAATCGTGCTCTTTATAAATCTTTGCGTGCATCAGGATTAAGAGTATCCAATTATGGTACAATTTTGGCAACGATTTCAGATAAAGATAAGGAATCTGCACTTCCTTTGATAAAGCGGTTTTATGATTTGGGTTTTAATATAGAGGCGACAAAAGGAACTGCTTCTTTCTTAAAATCAAAAGGAATAAAAACAAGGATTAAAAGAAAGCTTTCTGAAGGGTCAGAAGAAATTTTAAATTCCATAAAAAAAGGATATGTTACTTATGTCATAAACACATCCAATGAAAAAGAATCTTTAGCAGATGGTAAAATTATTCGCCGGTCAGCTATTGATAATAATGTTCCAGTGTTCACATGCTTAGATACAGTAAAGGTGCTATTAAATGTTTTAGAAGAGATTACTATGAAAATATCTGTTATTGATGAGGAATAAAAATGAAAAATGTGATTTTGAAAATCAAAAAAAATGAACAAATCAGTGATTCTATTTATAAAATGGTATTAGAAGGACCTATTGATGAAATCAAAAGATCAGGAGAATTTATAGAAATAGAATTGCCAAAATATTATTTGCGAAGACCTTTTTCTGTAAGTAGAATCAATGAAAATTCTATAGAAATTTTATACAAAGTACTTGGACATGGAACTTATGATATGACCACATATAGAGCTGATATGGAATTGAGTTGCTTAATTGGTTTAGGAAATGGGTTTGATTGTGCATATGCAAAACAACCACTTTTGATTGCTGGAGGAATTGGTATTGCACCTATGTTTGCTCTAGCAGAAGATTTTATTAAAAGAGGAATAAAACCAATAATTTTATATGGAGCTCAAGATCAATCTGATTTAGTATGTATAGAGGAATTAAAAAAACTTGGCCAATTAATTCTTTGTACAGACAATGGAAGTCTTGGATTTCATGGGAATCCTGTGCAATATTTAAAAGAAAATTTAATTCACTTTGATTTTTATTATGCATGTGGTCCTGTTCGTATGTTAGAGGCGTTAAAGGAGCATTCTAGCAATGGTTGTTTGTCATTAGAAGCAAGAATGGGATGTGGATTTGGTGCATGCATGGGGTGCTCTATCAAAACTATAAATGGACCAAAGCGAGTATGTAAGGAAGGGCCTGTCTTTTTAGCAAGTGAGGTGATTTTTTCATGAATACAGAAATACTTTTTTTAGGGAAAAAATTCAAAAATCCAATTATTCCAGCTTCTGGAACTTTTGGTTTTGGATATGAGTTTCATGAATTTTATGATATTAATATTTTAGGAAGCATTTCTTTAAAAGGAACTACTAAGGATGCTAGATATGGAAATCCTTTGCCTAGGATAGCAGAGTGCCCTAGTGGATTAATCAATGCAATTGGATTACAAAATCCAGGTGTGAAAAGTGTGATTGAAGAAGAAATACCAAGACTTTCCAAGGTATATCATGATTTAGTCATAGCAAATGTTGGAGGACATAGTATAGCAGAGTATGTGGAAACAGTAGAGCAATTTAATTCTTGTGATAAGGTGTTTGCAGTAGAACTCAATATATCATGTCCTAATGTCCAAGGTGGGGGTATGGCCTTTGGGACAAATGAAGATACTGCATATGAATTGGTAAAAGCAGTGAAAGCAGTTTGCAGAAAGCCTTTAATTGTTAAACTTTCTCCAAACGTAACAGATATCGTCAGTTTAGCAAAATCTGTTGAAAGAGCAGGAGCAGATGCAGTTAGTCTTATCAATACTATGTTAGGAATGCGAATTGATTTAAAAACAGGTACACCAATCTTATCAATTAAAAAAGGTGGATATAGCGGACCAGGAATTTTTCCTGTTGCTCTTAGAATGGTTTATGATGTTGCCCATTCAGTTTCCATACCAGTTATTGGAATGGGAGGCATTCGGTCTGCATATGATGTGATAGAAATGATGTATGCAGGTGCTAGTTTGGTCATGGTAGGAGCAGAAAATTTAATTGATCCATTCGCTTGTAAAAAAATAATAGATGATCTACCACGTGTAATGAAAGAATTAAAGATAGAAAAATTAGAAGAAATCATAAGGAGAACAAAGTGAAAAGAGATGTAATTATAGCATGCGATTTTAAAAACAAAGAAGAATTATTTTCTTTTTTAAATTTATTTAAAGCAATGCCATTTTTAAAAATAGGAATGGAGCTTTTCTATAAAGAAGGTCCTGAACTAGTAAAAGAATTAAAGCAAATGGGATGTAAAATATTTTTAGATTTAAAATTACATGACATTCCAAATACAGTAGAAAAAGCAATGCGTAATATTGCTTTACTAGGAGTTGATATTACTAATGTGCATGCAGCTGGTGGAATTGAAATGATGCGTGCTGCAAGAAAGGGATTAGATAGTGTTCCTTTGGGAAAGAATACAAAGCTAATTGCAGTTACACAGCTTACCTCTATTTCTCAAGAAATATTAGAAAATGAACTTATGGTTTCATATCCATTAGAAGATATAGTAAAGAAATATGCATTAAATGCCAAAACAGCAGGATTAGATGGGGTTGTTTGTTCCCCTCTTGAAGCTCCCATAATTAAGGGATTAGGTATGATATCCGTCACTCCAGGTATTCGATTTGCTGAAAATGAAAAGAATGACCAAAAGCGTGTAGCAACACCTGTTTATGCAAAGGAGCTTGGCTCAACTTATATCGTAGTAGGCAGGTCTATTACTACAGCAGAAAATCCAGTTGCTGCATATGAACGTTGTGTAAAGGAGTTTTGTTAAAATGAAAAATATAGAAGAACAAATTGCTAAAAATTTATTAAAAATAAAAGCGGTTTTTTTAAAACCAAATGATCCTTTTACATGGGCATCTGGAATCAAATCCCCTATCTATTGTGATAATCGGTTAACCTTATCCTATGTTGATGTAAGAGATCGTGTTGAAAATGGTCTTGTTGAACTTATTAAAACTTATTATCCTGAGGCAGAAGTTATTATGGGAACCTCTACAGCGGGTATAGCCCATGCTGCATATGTCTCACATCTTTTGCATCTTCCTATGGGATATGTTCGTGGAGGTGCAAAGGATCATGGCAGAGGAAATCAAATAGAAGGTGTTATTCCTGTAGGGAAAAAGGTCGTCGTTATTGAAGATTTAATCTCTACTGCAGGATCATCTATTGAAGTAGTTGAAGTTTTAAGAGAAGCAGGAGCTATTGTATTAGGTATCGCATCAATTTTTACTTACAATTTACAAAAAGGAAAAGAACGTTTAAAAGAAGCAAATGTTATCAATCATTCTTTATCTAATTTTGAAGTTTTAATTGATGTGGCAGCAAATGAAAATTATATTTCTAAAGAGGATATTCAAAAAATTTTGAAATTTCAAAATAATCCAAATGATCCAAGTTGGATGAATATATAAATCATAAATAATTTTGCTTTAAATACTAAATTTTTATATATAATATAAATAAAATATATGGTATAATATATATAAAATCCTTCAAACACAAAATAAAATTGAATCATATTATATAAAGATATTTTATTTATTTTCATATATAGAAAGGAAAATGCTAATGAAAAATAAGATTAAGAAATTATTATATTTATTTTTAATTATCTTTGTTTTTGTACTTACCTCTTGTTCATCTGATTCTAATGGTGATTTAGGGGGACCAAATGAGCCAGGAAATAATGTGGTAATAGAAACAACAAGAAAAATATATTACACAGTAAATTATTCTATTGAATCAAACGAATATGATGAAATAAAGAAAAAAATTTCTGCTGAAGTAGGTAAATATAATGGCTATGTTCAATCTTCATCAGATACAAATAATTTTTCTGAATATGTTTATAAAGTCCCTACAGAAGTATTGAATTCTTTTTTGGATTATATAGATAGCTTTGGGAATGATGTTTCAAATAAGAATGTTCAATCTATGGATATCACCACAGAATATTCTGATATAGAAGCAAGAAAAGAGGTATTAACTGCTTCAAGGCAATCTTATTTAAATTTATTATCTAAAGAAGATTTTACTAAGACTGAAATTATTACCATTCAAAATAAAATTTCAGAAATAGATAGCGAACTTGCCTC
>JAIDKZ010000050.1 GCA_029051735.1 Anaeroplasmataceae bacterium
ATCTTCCTTCTTCACCCACTCTTCTTTCTAATCCTACTTTTAAAAATGCAAGATTCACATTAAAAGAAATTTTTCACATTGCAATTCAGTTAGATTCAAGACTATTTCATTTTTTATTAAATATATTCTTACTTATTTTTAGTATTACTTTTTTAATAATTGCGGTATCACTATCCTTTTATAATGAGAAGAAAGCACTATTAAATACCATGTATAAAAATCAGCAAGAAATTGCCTCTTTTGAGGTAACTCCATTAAGCCAAAAAAAGAGTACTACAGCCCATCCAATTTCGCCCTATGCAAAAGCGATCCCAATATCTACTTTAAATCAAATTGAAAAACAAAACGTAGGTTCGATTCTTAAAGTGAAAAGTCAAAATCTTTATTACAACTTTTGTTCAATAGATTTTGAAAAAAAGAATATTTCTTCTTATTTTGAAGGCTATACAAAGTATAATGAAATTCCAAAAGAATTTAATTTTCAACTTCTTTTTGGAAATCTTCCAAAAAATAAAAATGAAATTGCATTGCCACTTTTGGTTTGTCAAAATCTTATACAAGAAGCTAAAAATTTAAATATCAAAGAACTTTCTTCTTGTGAAGATGTTATGAAATATCCTCTTCATTTTTCAGACGATATATATAGCGTATGTGGAATTTATTCTTTAGAAACGCCAAACTTCACTCGATATTTTGAAAATAAAAAAAGCACAGATGAAATCAAACAAGAAAAAGATACACTACTTCAATCAGCCAGTGCTACAATCTTAGTTCATGAGGATTTTATCTACACAGAAAATATTTATTATGTTCCTCTTTCTTATAAAAGCACTATCCAAAATCAAATATATAAAGCTGCCCCTTCTTTCTTATATACAGATGAACAAATGCCTTTATCATCCATTCATCAAAATATTGATTGGTTTTCCCAAGAACAAGAAGTTTTACAACAAAATGAAATAATTTTGCCATCTTCTTTAGCAAAGAAATATGAGGTAGAAGATTTGAAAAATTTAGAAATAGATCAGTTATACTTTGGCAATCGTAGCGTACCAAATCCTCTATTGAATGCTTATCCTATAAAAGTCGTTGGGGTCTATCAAGCAGATGATTCGACTACAATTGTTTCAAAAGAAATTGCCAATATTTTATCTGATATTTATGCTTATGATGGGTTTCCAAGTATTGCCATAAAGTTAAGTGGTAATCTAAAACAAGATTTAAAATTACTGAATCAGATGCAAGAGTTTGATTTAACTATATCAAACAATGTTTCTTTAATGATCAATCGAATCCATGAACCTCTATCTATTATAAAAATGATTTCTATAATTTTAAGCATCCTACTTTTTGTTTTATTGCTATTCATGTTGATTCAATATGCTACACAAATCTTACAAAAGAATAGAAAAAAGATTGGAATCTTAAGAATGCAAGGAATAAAGGTCAATCAACTTACTTTGCCTTTTTTACTTCATTACTTAGGAATTATGGTTATCTCTTGTAGTTTTTCTATTTTATTTGCTTTTTTGGGATTTCAAATTTTATTCCAGTGGATCCAATATTTTTCTTCCACTCAAATCAACTTTTCAAATTCATATGGGTTATCCTTTGGAATCGTTATCCCTATTATTTTTATCTTAGTACTTTTACTTAGTTATCTTCTTTACTACATAAAAATAAGGAATCAAAACCCAATTGCTTTAGTAAAGGAACAAAGCCTATGAAACTAGAACATATCACCAAGACATATACATCCAAAAAAGGAATCCAAACAAAAGCTTTAGATAATATCTCT
>JAIDKZ010000051.1 GCA_029051735.1 Anaeroplasmataceae bacterium
GTAATTAACTTGATTATATTTAAAAATAAAAATGAAAAAACGATAGCAATTGCAAAAGAGCCTGTGAAAAACTCAAAAAAAGAATTTAATCAGACTTTAATTTATGATTACAAAAACGTGCGTTTGAATTATTATCGACCAGTTCCTGATTTTTATAAATTGTATGATCACTATGTGGAAGCAATGTTTTATGATTTAGCAGCCATTACATCAAAGAGGTAAATTATGAGAAATATAAAAGCAAGATATATTTGGATAAGTGTAGCTGTTGCATTTTTAGCAGCAATTGGATTAATAATAGGAGTAACTTATACAAAGGGAAATATGACTACCTTTGTTATTGTATTAATTGCAATCGTATTTATTTATATGACAATTGCTATACAAATTGCATCTGCAAAAACATTTCGCTATAAAGCCAAAAAAATTGTATATCCAAAACGAAATTATTCTTTTTCAGTAGAGGATTTTGATTCTTTATTGAAACAAAAAGGATATAAACCAAGAACAACACCTTATGGTATGAGTTATTTGAGAGTAGATGCTTTAAATGCATATAAAGTTGTTTTGATTAAGAATGCTCAAAAATATTTTAATCCTGAAGAAAATGAACAAGCATCTAGTCCAAATAAATCCTTAGAGAAATGTCAAAAGTTTATAGGATTTGAAATTTTTTTAGATTATGATGAAGAAACTTTAAATAAACTTCCTGACTTTAATATTCAAGGTAATAATATCTATTATAGTGGACTTTATAAACAGGAAAAACAGCTTTGTTGTCCAAATTATATAGAACCTAAAGAGGAATTTATTAATTTGTATCAAAGTATTCTAGAGGATTTAGAATTAAAAACAATTGAAGAACAAAATTAATTAAAAAAGACTGTGAAAAATCTGGATTTTTCACAGTCTTTTTTTTACATAAAAACAATTGGTTTTACATATGAATTTAGTAAAGAATAAGATTAGGATGATTGCAATGTGCGGAATATTAGGTTATGTTGGATTAGATAATGCAGTTGATGTGGTGCATAAGGGGTTAGAAAAATTAGAGTATCGAGGGTATGATTCAGTAGGAATAGCGTATCAGCAAAATATGAAAGTTGTGATACAAAAAGAAAAAGGAAGAGTTATTGATTTAGCACCATTGTTAAAAAATAAGAACTCAAATATTGCAATTGGACATACAAGATGGGCAACGCATGGAGAACCAAATAAACTGAATGCTCATCCTCACTGTTCTAATACAAATCGATTTATCATTGTACATAATGGAATCATTGAAAACTATCAAAAGTTAAAAGTAGAATATCTTTCCGGCTATGATTTTATAAGTCAAACGGATACTGAAATCATTGTCAATTTAGTTGAATTGTTTTCTTTAACAATGAGTATAAATGAAGCAATTAGAAAAACAATGAGTTTATTAGAAGGATCTTATGCTTGTTTGATTTTGGATAAGAAGAATTTAAATTGTATCTATTTTTTTAAAGATAAAAGTCCACTACTTTTAGGGATTGGGAAAAATGGAATTACATTATCCTCAGATATTACAGGACTTGTTGGATATGCTGAACAATATGTTGCTTTAGAGGACAAAACCTTTGGAATTGCTTATGCGAATCGATTCTATTTTTATGATATTATTGGATTGAAACTAGAACCAAATATCAAGTCTGTTCAAGTCAGTTCATCTGAAATTGATAAAAAAACTTTTACACATTATATGCTTAAAGAAATCCATGAACAGCCTTTAATGATACGATCTATTCTTCAAAAATATTTTATTGGTGATGAAGTAAACATTCCCTTAAAATTAATTAATAAAATGCGAAAATGTGATAAAATAAATATCGTCGCATGTGGCACATCTATGTATGCTGGAATGATGGCTAAATATTATTTTGAAAAATTATGCTCTATCCCTACGGAAGTATTTTGTGCATCAGAATTGATTTATTCAACACCTTTAATATCTAAGCGACCATTTTTTATATTTTACTCACAAAGTGGAGAAACAGCAGATGTACTCGCGGTAATGAAAAAGATGAAAAAGCAAAAGTTTCCAATGCTTTGTATTACAAACAATACAGAATCTTCTATGGGAAGACTAACCGATTTTTGCTTAGATATCTATGCAGGAAAAGAAATCGCAGTTGCATCTACAAAAGCATACACTGCAATGATTGTGGTATCCTCTATTTTGGCACGGGCAGTTAGTGGAGTAAGGACAAATCTCAAAAGCAATTTAAAAGGGGTTAGTTTGGCAATGGAAAAAGTTTTAAATAATAAAGAAATTTGTTTAGGAATTGCAAAGGATATTGTAAATGAAAAAGATGTTTTTTATATTGGCAGAGGAATGGATTATTGGGTATGTTTAGAAGGTGCTTTAAAGTTAAAAGAAATCAGTTATATTCATACAGAAGCATTTCCTTCAGGAGAATTAAAGCATGGACCCATTGCTTTAATACATAAAGATACACCTGTAATTGCTATTATAACTCAAGAAGGGACAAATCGAATTACAAGAAGTAATTTAACAGAAACAATATCTCGTGGAGCAAAGGGATTTGTTATTTCTTCTAAGGGATTATCTTTACCAGAGGATACATTTATTATTCCAAATGTTGCCCATTATTTATCTCCACTTGTTAGTGCTATCGTTATTCAATTAATTGCTTTTTATACAGCTTTACTGAAAAATAATGATATAGATAAACCTAAAAATTTAGCAAAATGTGTTACAGTTGAATAAAATGAAATTAAGGAATTGAATTCTTTTCATAAAAAGAATATAATAAAAGAAATTCGTAGTCTAGGATTGAACTAGGCTCGTTTTTTGCTTAACTAGGGAGGCGTTAAATTGGAAATATTTTCTTTTTTCAATCAGCTTCCAAATATAAAAAAATATTTGGAAAGTCCACGGATTAAATTAGGAAATTCCTGTGATGATTTTAATATGATGTTAGTGGCTTGTGATTTTTATTCTAAGAATGCAAGCATTTTTGTTGTTTTACCAAATCTTTTTCTAGCTCAAAAATATTATGATGGATTATTAGGATTTGTAGAAGAAGAGGATGTTCTTTTTTTTCCAGCAGATGAATTGATTTCTGCTGAAATGGTTGCTGCAACAGGAGATTTTTTATATGAAAGAATTCAAACAATTTCTACTTTGTTAAGTGGGAAGAAAAAGATTGTAATTATGAATGTCCATGGTGCAATTAAATATGAGCTTCCTAAGGATGTTTGGCTTTCTAGTATATTTACAATTCGCAAGGGTATGACAATAGAAATAGAAGATTTATTGCTTCGACTTGTGCGAATGGGTTATGAAAATGTTTATACGATAACAAAAACAGGTGAATATTCTAAAAGAGGTAGTATTGTTGATATATTTCCATTAGGTTCAAATGCACCAATACGCTTAGATTTTTTTGGAGATGAATTAGATACTATCAAGTATTTTAATATGGATACACAACGTTCTTTTGAAGAAATCAATAAATGTATTGTATTACCAGTGTCAGAATTTTTATATGATGATGCTGATTTTGTAGTTGCAAAGAAACGGATTTTAGGATTTTTAGATCAATTTAACCTATCTAAAGTTGAACAGGAAATGATAAATAAGGATTTATTTTCTTTAGAGAATCACTCTAATCGAAACAATCTATCAAGATACTTAGGATTTTTTAATGATAATTTATGTAGTATATTTGATTTTGTAGATGATAAGAGAATTTATTTTATTGAACCAGTAAAGTCAAAAGAAGCATTTGATCAAATGACGCTAGATTTAAATGAATATTGTGGTCGTATTGGTGGATATAGTATTGCCCATATGAAATTGTTTACAAATTTAGATGTTATCATTCATCAAGCAAATGTTTTAATAGAAGGATTACGTTCTATGGGGGCTTTAGATGATCAGATACAGGCTAAAGAAATTTCTGCATACAAAGCAAAAGAAAAACAGATACTTGATGATTTTAAACGGAATAAAGATTTAAAATATGTATTTTTAGCTTATACAAATGAGGAACGATTAAACCGACTTATTGATCACTGTTTGGATGAAGATATCTTTTTAGTTAAAATTGAAGATGTGAATCAAATTCGGTTAGGACAGATTAATTGTATCAAAGGAAATTACCCAGCTTTTGATTACATAAAGGATCAAATTATCTTTTTAAATGAATCAACATTGTATGAAATGAAGTATGCTCCAAGAAAGGCAAGATATAAATCCGTTTACAAAAATGCTGTGAAAATTTCAAAATATGATGAACTTGAAGTTGGAGATTATATTGTTCATTACGATTATGGTATTGGAAAATATATGGGAATGAAAACACTAGAAAGTGAAAATATTAAACGTGATTTTTTATTTGTTATGTATGGGGGTGGGTCAGGACTTTATATTCCATTAGAACAAATCTCTTCTATTATGAAATATGCTTCTAAGGAAGTAGAAGGAATTTCTATTCATGAAATTGGATCTACAGCTTGGGCAAGAACAAAAGCCAAAGTTAGAAAGAGAGTACATGATATTTCTGCTCAATTGATTCAGCTTTATGCTGCAAGACAAAAGGCAAAAGGGTTTGAATTTTTGCCAGATAGCACAGAACAGGTTTTGTTTGAGGAGGATTTTCCTTATGAGCTTACTCCAGATCAAAGGCAGGCCATTGAGGCAGTAAAAACAGACATGGAATCTTCTAGACCAATGGACCGGTTGATTTGTGGAGATGTTGGATATGGTAAAACAGAAGTAGCTATGCGTGCAGCATTTAAAGCAGTTTATAGTGGGAAGCAAGTTGCCATGCTTGCTCCTACAACCATATTAGCTACACAGCATTATAATAATTTTAAAGCTAGAATGGAGCCTTATGGAATTCGCGTGGAACTGATGAATCGATTTGTTCCTCAAAAAAGACAAACAGAAATTCTATCTTCTTTAAAGAAAGGAGGCGTTGATGTTCTTATTGGAACACATCGTATTCTTTCTAAAGAGTTAGAATATAAGGATTTAGGATTATTAATTGTTGATGAGGAACAACGTTTTGGTGTAACTCATAAAGAAAGAATAAAGGAACTAAAGGTAAATGTAGATTGTATTACCTTATCTGCAACTCCAATTCCAAGAACACTACAGATGTCAGTTATGGGATTAAAGGATTTATCAATGATTGAAACTCCTCCTAAAAATCGATATCCTGTACAAACCTATGTATTAGAAAGAAACGATCGTATTATTGCAGATGCAATAGAACGTGAACTTTCTAGAGGAGGGCAGGTATTCTATCTTTATAATTTTGTTGAATCAATTGAAGAAGTAGCTTCCCATATACATACTTTAGTCCCAGAAGCAAGGATATGTGTTGGACATGGAAAACTATCTAAGGAACAGTTAGAAAATCGTGTAGCAGATTTCATTGATCACAAATATGATATTTTGATTTGTACAACGATTATAGAAACAGGAATTGATATGCCAGATACAAACACTTTAATTATCCATGATGCAGATCGTCTTGGTTTATCTCAGCTATATCAAATTCGTGGTAGAGTAGGACGTTCTAACCGAATTGCATATGCATATTTAATGTATGAGCCACGTAAGATGCTTACTCCAGAAGCTGAAAAAAGATTAGAAACTATTAAAGAATTTAATGAACTTGGAAGTGGATTTAAAATAGCAATGCGTGATTTATCCATTCGAGGGAGTGGTGATTTGTTAGGGGAAGAACAGTCTGGATTTGTAGAATCAGTTGGATTGGATATGTATTTAAAGATTTTAAATGAAGAGATTCATACCAATTTAAATCAAATAGAAGAACAACCTGATAAATCTTTAGTTGCCCCACTAGTTTCTAGAACGATAGATAAGAATTATATTGATAATGACGATATTCGTATTGAAATCCATAAGAAAATAGATAAACTGAAGACTTTAGATGCTTTATATGAATTAGAAAAAGAGTTGATTGACCGATTTGGTGAAGAAAACGAAGAATTATTGCTTTATATGTATGAAAAACTAATGAAAAATTATTGTAATAAATTAAAAATTGTGAAGTTAGATCGAACC
>JAIDKZ010000052.1 GCA_029051735.1 Anaeroplasmataceae bacterium
GGAATATAATGAATATTCATTTTGGATTTTCTTATATTGGTCTAATTTTTTTGTTCATGCTGATGATACCTAATATTTTATGGAGTAAAAATAAACCAAAGAATTATGAAGTGTATGCAAAAAAGGAAAATAAAGTTCTACAGATATTTGAAAGAATAGGGGAAATATTAGTTAGTTGTCTTTCCTTGATATTTAGTGATTTTAATATTCATAAGTTCTCCTACTGGACAGTATTTTTAATTGCAGCTTTCCTATTTATGGTGATGTATGAAATATATTGGATAAGATACTTTAGAAGTAATAAAACAATGAAAGATATGTACTGTAGTCTTCTTGGTTTTCCTGTTGCAGGAGCAACCTTACCTGTTTGTGCATTTTTTCTATTAGGGGTTTATGGAAAAAATATATTTTTAATTGTAGCTACTATCATTTTAGGAATTGGACACATTGGAATACATCTGAATCATAAAAGAAATCTAAAGAATGATGAGACATTTTAAAAGGGAGAGATTATAATGAGTTTATTAAAAAGAATTATTAAAATGGCTGCAAAGCCAGCAATCAATAAACATAAAGGAAAAGTTGGAGAAAGAAAAGTAGATCAGGTGCTTAATCCTATCTTTTGGGGTAAATTTGATCACCATCAAATTAATGATTTGATTTTAATGGATGAACAAGGCAAGAGTCATCAAATTGATCATATTGTAATTGCAAATAATGGAATTTTTTGTATTGAAACTAAAAATTTTATAGGATATATTTTGGGAAGTGAAAATCAAGATAAGTGGGTACAATGCTTATTTAATGGAGAAAAACATTCTTTTTTAAATCCTCTAAAACAAAATAAGTCTCATATTTATCATTTAAATAAAGTTTTAAAAAATCAGTACAAAATTAATTCTTTAGTTGTCATGGTCCAAAATAATGCAGATAAAATCCAATGTCCAAATGTAGTTAATCTAGTTGATTTAAAAAAATACATCACTAGTTTTAATGATGGAACTTTTATTTCAGATGAAGAAATGGATCAAATTTATGATACCATCGTTCTTTCTGCAAGCAAAATAAAAAATAAAGAACATGTAAAAAATATACATCAGACAAAGAATGAAATTAAAAAAGGAATTTGTCCTAGATGTGGTGGAAATTTAGTAAAAAGGAATGGAAAATATGGAGAATTTTTTGGTTGCTCTAATTTTCCTAATTGTAAGTTTATTTTAAAATGAAGATGCGTTATCTCATTTAAATACTGGAAGTGTGAAGATGATTTTTGAAACAGAACGACTATATCTAAGAGAATTGAATCAGAATGACTATATAGCATTATGCAAGATATTAAAAGATGAAGAAGTAATGTATGCATATGAAGGCGCATTCAGTGATGAGGAAGTTCAAATATGGCTAGATAGACAAATTCAACGATATGCTTTATATGGATTTGGATTATGGGCAGTTATTTTAAAAGAGAATCATGAGTTAATAGGACAATGTGGACTTACAATGCAACCTTGGAGAGAAGAGGAGGTACTTGAGATAGGCTATCTTTTTCAAAAAAAATATTGGCATAAAGGCTACGCAATTGAAGCGGCAAAGGAATGTAAAAAATATGCGTTTCAAGTGCTAAATGCTGAATATGTATGTTCAATTATTCGTGATACAAATATTGCTTCACAAAGGGTTGCTATTAAAAATGGAATGATAAAAAAAGATACTTGGATAAAGCACTATCGTGGAATAGATATGCTGCATTATCAATATATTTGTAAGAATCAAAATAAAAACTGAATTTTTTAGGAGTAGCATATGTTATGGAGTTATGAATTTCAAGATTATGAATTAGATGTAAAGAAGGTCATTTTATATGGCTTTAACTTAATTGAAAATCAATATATTTTTTATAAAGACACTATTGAAAATTTTAAATTCAAAATAGTGATTCTTCCTCAACAAAATAACATAGAAATAACTGTAATGGATATAGATAATGAAGTTTATATTCCTTTTTCAATCACAACAGCTACAGGTCCTCTTGTACAATCCTTGCGGTTTGAAGCAGAACTTCTTTTAGAAGACATTAAAAAAAACTGTTTTATACTTAGAAATATTCGCAAAGAGATATTTTCTTATATTCAAAATAAATATAATACTATACCTGAATATCTATTCAAAGACAGTCCTAGTGCTGCTGTACTTAAAGCAGGAAATGGAAAATGGTATGGTATTCTGATTAAAACTAAAGCAAAATCTTTAGGATTATCAGGACAGGAAATTATAGATGTTTTGAATGTTAAGCTTTCTCCTGATAAGGTACTTATGTTCATAGATGGAAAAAGATATTTAAAAGCCTACCACATGAATAAAAAATACTGGATTTCTATAGTACTTTATCATCATGCAGATATCAAAACAATTTTTTCATTAATAGATGAAAGTTATGAAATTGTAAATAGAAATTTAAAAAAATAAAATAATATGCTATAATATGAATAAAATCTGTGGAGGAAAAACTATGAAATCAAAAGTATATTTTACAAAAAGAACAAATGCTGAAGGTTTAATAAAACTTTATGAAAAATTAGGAGTCTCTCTAAAGGGAAATGTAGCTGTTAAGCTTCATTCTGGTGAAAAAGGTAATCAAAACTTTGTACGCCCAGAATTTGTACGACCATTAATTGATTTAGTTCATGGTACAGTAGTAGAATGCAATACAGCATATGAAGGAGCTAGAAATACTACAGATAGACATATTGAACTTATGAAGCATCATGGTTGGACAAAGTATTTTCGTGTAGATATTTTAGACGCAAAAAATGATTTTGAAGTTGAAATTCCAAATGGAATTACGATTCATAAGAATTATTTAGGAGAAGGAATAAAAGCATATGATTCAATGCTTGTATTATCTCACTTCAAAGGACATCCAATGGGCGGATTTGGAGGAGCAATAAAACAATTATCCATTGGTTGTGCTTCCTCTGGTGGAAAAGCATATATTCATTCTGCAGGGGTTACAACTGATCAGTATACATTATGGGATCATGTTGCACCACAAGATCAGTTTTTAGAATCTATGGCAGATGCTGCATCTTCAGTTATTGAGTTTTTTAAAGGAAATCTTATATATATCAACATGCTTGTAAATTTATCTGTTGACTGTGATTGCTGTGCAGTAGCAGAAGATCCATGTATGAATGATATTGGGATGATGATATCCTTAGATCCACTTGCAATTGATCAAGCTTGCATAGATATGATTTATAATTCTAAAGATCGTGGCAAAGATCATTTTATAGCACGTGTAGAACGACAGCATGGCATCCATACTTTAGAAGCTGCAGAAAAATTGAATTATGGCTCAAGAGAATATGAGCTAATTAACATTGATAATGAATAAAAATAGTGTTCAGATTCACAAGCTATGCCTTTCTTCCATGTTTATTGCTTTAGGATGGTTAATGCCTTTTATTACAGGACAAATCCCAGAAATTGGGAACATGTTATGCCCAATGCATATTCCAGTTCTCATTGCAGGTTTTATTTTAGGAAAATGGTATGGTGCAGGGATTGGATTTATTATTCCTTTAACTCGATCATTAATATTTGGTATGCCCATACTATATCCCATTGCTTTTGGAATGATGTTTGAACTAGCTGCTTATGGATTCTTTAGTGGTTTCTTTTTCCATATTTTTAAAAAAATAAAAATCAATGATTTATGCAATATTTATTTGTCATTAGGAATAGCAATGATATTTGGAAGAATCATATGGGGAATTACACGTGCATTATGCGGATTATTTCCTAATACCAGTTTTACTTGGAAAGCGTTTATGACTGGAGCATTTATTACCGCTTGGCCAGGAATTTTATTACAATTTTTTTTAATTCCTTCCATTATTTTATTGCTTTTCAGGACCAGACTACTAGATAATTTTATTCCTTTAGATTTGAACAAAGAAGATGGAACACAAAATTAAAAGTTTACTAAAAGAAAAAAAATTTATTGTGATTGCAATAGATGGAATGTCAGGAGCAGGAAAAACAACATATGCAAATCAGTTAGCCTTAAAATTGAATGCTAATCTAATTCATATGGATGACTTTTTTCTGCCTACCAATTTAAAAACAGAGAAGCGACTCCAGATGCCAGGAGGAAATATACATTATGAAAGGTTTCAAACAGAAATAATTGATCATTTAAATGAAGATATCCATTATCAGCGATGGGATTGTGATGAAAAAAAGTTTACCCCTTCTATAAGTTTAAAGAAAAACAATGTTTTAATTATAGAAGGTGTTTACGCATTACATCCGTCCTTTGGTAAGTATTATGATCTATCAATCTTTATGAAAATTGATGATAATACTCAGATCAAAAGAATAAGTAGTAGAAATCCTTCAAAAGCAAAACAATTTTTTTCAGAATGGATTCCACTTGAAAATAAATACTTTAAAGAATTTGAAATTGAAAAAAATTGTGATTTCATCATAGATACACCATAAATATCTTATACTATCTTCTGATTGTTCAAATTTAGAATTACAACTGAATTGTTTTATATTCTTGAATCATAACATTATTCAGTTTATAATTATAAATATAATGGAGGTAAAATTATGTTAGAATATAAATTTGATACACAATTATTAATTGCTGGAACTAATTTAAATGAGGACTCTATATCAGATTATATTACAGCAAATATTAAAGGAGACTGCTTGCTAGCAGTTGGAGATGATGAATTAATTAAAATTCACTTTCATACGAATACACCATGGAAGGTCTTAGAATATTGTGCAACATTAGGAGAAATCCATGATATTGTTATAGAGAATATGGAACGACAAACACAAGGATTAAAGGGATAATTATGGGTGCATTTTCTTATTTTCAAAATCTTGCAGCAAAAGCAAAGAAAACTACAAATTCTGATGAAGCAAGAAGAATTAAAGAAAAATTAATTTTAACTGGTGCAATTATGACTGCTATTGGCGGAATTGGATCTTTTATTTGCTTTATTGCGTTTGGAGTATTAGGATTTTATACTGTACATAATTTTGCTTCAATAATTTGGGTACTTATTCCATTTTTCCTAATGATTCCGTTTGGGGCAGTAGGTGCAATTGGTATTTTTGTGCTTTATTTAGGATTTGGTATTGTTATTGCTAAAGCAACAACAAATTTTTTAGATCAAAATAGTTATTGTCCAAATTGTGGGGATGTAGTAGAAGAAGGAGAACGATTCTGTAAAAAATGTGGAACACCATTATTAGCAAATAAGGTTTGTTCTAATTGTAAAACAGAAAATGATATGGAATCTAAATATTGTAAAAATTGTGGACACATGCTTTAAGCGTTGTATTGTATTTTTTTAATTTTTAGTATACAATATCTTTAGGAAGGCCAGGTGATTGGAATGGTAAAATATTTAAATTGTGATTGTATTAATTCAAAATGTTCAGCAATAGTAAACCAAATCAATCTATCTGGCAATATGGATTTTCAAGCAGGACTTGAGTTTTCTACACGTTTTCCTATGATGTATTTGGATTATTTAAATCGATATAAGGATAAAAAAATAAATCTTTTTGAATCCTATCTATGGGAAGAAAAAAATCAAAAAATAATTAACATGGTTTGTTATGAATCTTATGCTTTTCCAACAACTTTAGATACAATTGAAAAATCATTGAAATACTTTGTTAAACACTATCAGGAATACAATATCACAGAAATTGCTTTTCCATTACTAGGTTGCGATGATGAGGGATTACGGATGGTTTCTGTATTACCACTGATGGAAAAATATTTAAAACCACTTCCTATAGACTGTTACATTTGTTTTGATATAGAAGGAGCATCCAATTTAGAACTTCAGATGCTAGAAGCTTATAAAAGCATTGATTTAAATGATTTAAAAACTTTTGCAAAATTAGATGATATTCAAATTGCTTCATTAATAGAAAATAGAAATAATGTTTTACGATTTGAAGATATCTATCATATTCAAGGCATAGATGCAAGAACATATCGATTAATTTATGAGTATTATTATAATGGAATTTATAAGAGATTAAATCCATTTCATCAAGAAAGTTTATTTGAATCTTAAAATATTCTTGCATAGCATATATAATTATGCTATAATAATGACATACTAAGTAAGAAAGAGAGGCAAAAACCTCTCTTATTTATTTGAATGGAGTTGATTGAATTGGAAATTAGTCAAATAAAAGATTTACTAATGCCCTATTTAGAAGAACAACAACTAGAACTCTATGATATTTCTTTTGTAAGAGAATATGGTTATCTCATCTTGCGTGTATTGATAGACAAAGATGGAAAAATAGACATAGATGAACTTGCAAAATGCAATGATTATTTATCTAGTCAATTGGATAAAATTGATAAAGATATGCCTGAGTACATGTTAGAAGTTTCTTCACCAGGGGCTGAAAAAGAGCTAAGAAATCTTGAGGAAATTCAAAAAAATATCGAAAAATATGTTCATATAGAAATTCCAAATATGATTTATGAGGGAATTTTAAAAGGAGTTACTGAACAAAAAGAAATTCAATTATACTTTAATGCCAAGGGAAGATTTAAAACGATTGCTATCCCTTATCATGAAATAAAATTAATTCGACTCGCAGTAAAAATTTAAGTAGGAGGAATAAGAAAATGATTAATAAGGATTTTTACAAGCTTGCAGAAGAGGATGCTGAAAATAGAGGATTTGATGTAGATGAAGTACTTGCTTGTATGGAAAGAGCTTTAATAGGAGCTTTTAAAAAAGAACATGGAAATACTTCTTGTAAGGTAGAGTTCAATAAGGAAAAGAATGAAATTCGTCTATTTTCTATACATAAAGTAGTAGAACAATATACTTCTGTGCTAGAAGCTGAAAAGAAAGAAGTAGAAAGTTCTGAAGAGGAGCAAGTAGAAAATAAAGAAACAAAACCTGAAGTTTTAGAACCACAATATGCAGAAATGCTTTTGACAGATGCTAAAAAAATTAAATCTACCTATAAAATTGGAGATTTAGTATTGCAACAGGAAAACTTAAAAAATTATAGTCGTATGACAATTTTAGCAGCTGGAAATATGTATAAGCAAGGAGTTAGAACATTAGAAAGAGAAAAAGCATATCATTACTTTAAGGATTTAGAGAATGAGATGATTAATGCTGAAGTTTCTAATATGGGAGATCGTTTCTTAACATTAAAGCTTGGCTTTAATGTTACAACTTTATTACCAATTGGAGAATTATTGCCAAATGATCATCTTTCTATTGGAGATTTTATTAAAGTCTATGTGAAAAAAGTAGAACAAACAACCAAAGAGCCTAAGGTTGTGGTTTCTAGAACAGAACGTAACTTAGTCACTCGTTTAATGGAAAATTATATTCCTGAAATAAAATCAGGAATTATTGAAATTAAAGGAATTGCTCGTGATCCTGGTGATCGTACTAAAATTGCGATTTATTCAAATGATGAAAAGGTAGATGCAATTGGTTCTTGCGTAGGAGAAGGCGGAAACCGCATTAAAGAAATTGTTAATGCTTTAGGTGGAGAAAAAGTTGATTTATATAAATGGAGCGAAGATCCTGAAGAATTAATAGCAAACTCTTTACAACCAGCAAGTGTAACTAAAGTTTTAAGCATTGATCCTAAAATGAGAACTTCTCAAGTAGTAGTTCCTGATGATCATCTATCTTTAGCAATTGGTAAGGCAGGTCAAAATGTTCGCCTAGCTGTTCAATCTTGTGGATGGAAAATTGATATTATGCCTACTTCTGAAGCTTATGAAAAGGGATTAATTAAGATTTTAGGTCTATAAGAATGAAAGAAAAAAAACTTGTTTTAAGAACATGTGTCGCATCAAAGGAAGTCTGTGAAAAGAAGGACTTAATCCGTATCGTTCGTACTCCAGAAAAGGAAGTTATTATTGATTTAAAGGGTAAGGCAAATGGTAGAGGTGCGTATCTAAAAAAAAATAAAGAAATTATATTAAAAGCAAAAAAGAGTAAAGTACTAGATCGTAAATTAGAAATTGATGTACCAGTTGAGATTTATGATCAACTTCTAGAAATTGTAGGTTCAAATGAATAAAATATTAAGTAATTTAGGATTATGTCAAAGAGCTGGTGGTTTAATCTCTGGAGAAGAGAATGTCATTTCTTTGATGCAAAGTGGAAAAGTATTTTATCTCTTTTTGGCAAATGATGCTTCTTTAAATACAAAAAAAAAGATAACAGATAAGGCAAAATATTATCAAATAGAAATTGATGATTCTTATACATCTATTGAACTGTCTAAGGCTATTGGTAAAGAAAACAGGATGGTTATAGGAATTACAAATAAAGGATTTATAAAAATATTAAAGAAATAAGGTGATTTATGTGGCAAAAAAAATAAACAAACAGGATAAAAGAACTACAAACATTCCCCAGGCTAAAAATAAAAAACAAACTGCTGAGAAAACAGATAATGTTTTAATCTATAAAAATGGAATGACTGTTGCAGAAGTAGCTTCTGGAATGGGAAAAACAAATGCCCAGATCATAATGAAATTGATGCAAACAGGAATTGTTGCAAATCAAAATCAAACCATTGATCGAGAAACAATTGAACTGATTGCTTTAGATTTTGGATATGAACTAAAGGATGAAGTAATTACAGATGTAACAAGATTTGATGAATTTATCATTGAAGATGAAGAAGGTTCTTTGACATCACGGCCACCTGTTGTTACCATTATGGGACATGTTGATCATGGTAAGACTACTTTACTTGATACAATCCGTTCTTCTAGAGTTGTAAAAGGAGAAGCAGGAGGTATTACACAACATATTGGTGCTTATCAAGTCAATCATAATGGCTTTACTATAACATTTATTGATACTCCAGGACATGCCGCATTCACTCAGATGCGTGCTCGTGGAGCCCAAATTACAGACATTGTTATACTTGTTGTTGCTGCAGATGATGGTGTTATGCCTCAAACAGAAGAGGCGATTGCTCACGCACAAGCAGCTGGATGTCCTATTATAGTTGCTGTCAATAAAATGGATAAGCCAACAGCAAATCCAGATCGAGTAATGGAGGAACTCACTAAATTTAATTTGGTTCCAGAGGCATGGGGTGGAGATACAATCTTTGTTCCTATTTCTGCTTTAAAAGGAACTGGAGTAGAACAATTACTTGAAATGATTCAGTTAGTAGCTGAAATGAAGGATTTAAAAGCAAATGATAAACGACTAGCTATGGGTAGTGTTATAGAAGCTGAACTAGATAAATCTCGTGGTCCAATTGCAACATTCCTTGTTCAAAACGGAACTTTAAAAGTTGGTGATGTTGTTGTATGTGGAGACACATGGGGAAAAATACGTACGATGGAAGATGATCGTCATGTTCGATTCAATTCTGCAACACCATCAGTTGCTGTTGCTGTAACAGGATTAAACTCTGTTCCCCTTGCAGGAGATAAGTTTATGGTTTTTAATGATGAAAAAACAGCCAGAGATACAGCAGAAGCTAGAGCAAATAGAACAAAATATGCAGAAGCAAGTGCTAGAAAGGCAACTTCTTTAGAGGAATTGTTCAAAAAGACAGACGCGGATGCTACAAAAGAATTAAATTTAATCATAAAAGGTGATGTTCAAGGTTCAGTAGAAGCTTTAAAAGCATCATTAGAAAAGATTAGTGTAGAAGATTTAAAAGTAAATATTATTCGCGCAACTGTAGGAACAATCACAGATACGGATGTTTCTTTAGCAGAGGCTTCTAAAGCTATCATTATTGGATTTAATGTTAGACCAATTGCATCTGTAAGAAACGAAGCAGCAACTAAGGGTGTAGAAATTCGTTTATATAATATCATTTACAATGTTTTAAATGATATTGAAGCAGCTTTAAAAGGTATGTTAGCTCCAGTATATGAAGAAGTTGTAACAGGACAGGCAGAAGTTCGTAGCTTATTTAAACTTTCTAAAGTAGGTACTATAGCTGGATGCTATGTTACTGATGGTGTAATTGAAAGAAATTCATTAGTACGAATTATAAGAAATGGAATCGTTGTTTTTGAAGGAAAAATGGCATCCTTAAAGAGATTTAAAGATGATGCAAAAGAAGTTAAACAAGGATTTGAATGTGGTATTACAATTGAAAACTTTAATGATATAAAAGAAATGGATATTATAGAAGCATCTATTATGAAGGAGATTGAGCGATAATGAGTATAGCTATTCAAAGATTAGAATCTCTTTCTTTACGTGAACTTTCTTTAATCTTAAGGCATGATAGTAAAAATAACTATTTATCTAATATTACGATTACTGAAGTAAGGATAACAAATGATTTATCCTATATGACTATTTATTATACATTTTATAAAGGTAAAGTTGAAAATTACCAAGCTGCTTTAGAAGATTGTAAGGGATATTTAAGAAGTGAACTTGCAAAAAAAATTAAGGCAAGAAAAATGCCAGAACTAATTTTTAAATATGATGAAACATTAGAATATGGAAATCATATTAATGAAATTATATCTAGTTTAAATATTAAGCACGAAGAAGAATAAAAAAAGAATACTATTGGTATTCTTAATAAGACATATATGGATAAGGAACTGGATACGGTACCTGCTGAACCATATATTGTGGTGGGTATGGATAAGGTTGATATTGTGGATATGGATAATATGGCATAGAATTATTCTTATTTGTATTGCTAGCTATATATCCAAAGGGAAATCCCACAGCTGCCCCAACTAACAATGGTAGTAGTAATCCACGATTATCCTCACCTCGATAATAGTTCGGTTGATAATATTGCATCATATACCTCCTTACTATACTATATGAAAATTTTAAAAAATTGTGAATTGAGGAAAAGAAAATGGCTTGTAATCATAATTGTTCTAACTGTAATGTAAAGGATTGTGATGATCGTAGTAATCAATCCCTCCTTGCTCAAACAGCTAAAGAAAATAAAATCAAAAAGATTATTGGTATTGTATCAGGAAAAGGTGGTGTTGGTAAGTCAACAGTTACTTCACTGCTCGCTATTGAAATGGCCAAGCGCGGATATAAGGTTGGTATTATGGATGCTGACATAACTGGTCCGTCTATTCCTAAAGCATTTGGTGTAACAAAGCAAATCGTTGGAAATGGAGAATTAATGTTCCCTCAAATTTCTAATAAATATGGTATTAAATTGATCAGTGTTAATTTATTAATAGATGATCCAACAAAGCCAGTTTTATGGCGTGGTCCTGTAATTGGTGGTGCTGTAAAGCAATTTTATACAGACGTTTTGTGGGAAGATTTAGATTTCCTATTTGTAGATATGCCTCCTGGAACTGGTGATGTAGCATTGACAGTCTTTCAATCTTTACCTGTAGATGAAGTAATCATAGTTTCTACACCACAAGATCTAGTTGCTATGATAGTTGGTAAAGCTGTAAATATGTGTAAAATGATGAATATTCCAATGCTTGGTTTAGTGGAAAACATGAGTTATTTAACTTGTCCTTGCTGTATGGAAAAAATACATCCATTTGGCAAATCCCAACTAGAAGAAGTTGCTCAAATTTATAATTTAACTCCTCTAGATCAAATGCCAATAGAGCCTAATACCGCTTCATTCGTTGACCAAGGATTAGTAGAAGAGGCAAACTCATCATGTGTTCAAAGAACAGCTTTGGCTTTAGAAAAACTTTTAAAATAAATTAAAATGAACCTATTTGAAAATAGGTTTTTTTTATTAAAAATTTTCTCTTATATTGGATACTATTAAATGAGCGCATAAAAAGGAGGGATTATATTTTTTTAAATTCTTGTATAATATTTTCCAAATTGCCAATTTTATTTTTTAATATATTTATAGCATTATCCATATTTGGAGTTGTCTGAATATCATCAAGATTTTGCTTTTGTGCTCCTACTGTCAAGATGGTTTGCCCTAAAAGCTCATAAAAATTTCCAAGTGAATTCTGCTCATCTGCGGATAAACCCTCACATAATAAAATTCCTATTAGAAAAGCAAGTGTAGAAAATTCATAAGGATTTAAACTTAAAAGCAGTTCACTAAGCTTTGTAATTGGACTTTTAGGCATTACCTTACCTCTCATCAAAATAAATATAAGGAGAAAAAATGAAAAAAATTAGTATTATATTAGCTTCCATTTATATTATATTATGCTCATTTGTAAAAACGTATGCAGACAATGATTCCTACGAAACTTATAATGAGATAATTATGGCAACTGGAAAACTGCTTGCCAATTTTACAGAAGAAGAGATGAAAGAATATAAGCAATATGTAAAAAAAAGAAGAGCTTATGGTGTAAATGTATATGTTGTAAATAAAAATATAGAAACTACCTATATAGCATCTACCTATTATAGTGTAGATAATCGTGGCAGTACAGATGTCTCTTACGAGTTAGATATTGTTGTAGAGACCTCAAAAAAAACAGTATTAAAATTTTCTGGAAGTGCAAGTGGTACTGGAAAAGGAACCATTAAATCATTTAAAACAGATATTGCTGCTAAGGCAGGAGTAGATTATAGTAAAACCAATGAAGAATCACGTAAAGAAACTCAAAAATTTAAACTTACAGTAGAAAAAGGAAGTCGAGCAATTGTGTATTTAATGGGAAATGCAAGAATTACAAATGGAGTTTGCAGTTGTTATATCGCATTTATAGAGCTTACAAACTGTGGGTTTGAATATTTTACACTAATCAATCAGTATCCAAGAATGGAAAAAAGAAAACTATGAAAAAATTATGTTTGAGTATTTTAATTCTTATACTCATTTCATTAAGTGCAATTACAATCATTTCTTGGAAAAGAGTAGAAGGTTTACAAAATAAATTTTTTGCTGTGAATCGTATGTATTCCTTTATATATGATTCAGAAACTCCAATTTGCTTTGAGTTATATTGCAATCAAAAAAGGAATTGGATTTCATTGGTAAAAGAGAATCATTATTATCTTGAGGATGAGACAATCAGTTTTAAATTAGAAAATGTTAAAGTTATTGAATCCTATAATTCTAAAATGTCAGGAGAAGAAATATATCAGTATAATATTTATACAGATATGCCCAATCTAGCAGATTCTGCCTTTATCTTAAAAAATGCTTCTATCATTATCAAAAACGAAGCAAAAACCTTAAAACAACAAATAGGGTATGTATCAATAGCTCCTAAATATACTCTTTTAAATCTATCCGATCTTTATGGTAATTATTCCTATATTGATGGAGAATTGCATTTAGTTGGTATTACTATAGCATTACAAAATGAATATAAATTTCTTCAGAAGGTAGGTTTTGGTGAAGCTTTTTGTGATTTAGAATACATTGAAAAAAATAAGATTATGGATAGTCAGTTAGACCTACTTGATATAAAACATTCCATCATAAAGAAACATGCAGATAGTCCACCCTTGCGTTTAAATGCAAAAAGCAGATTTTATTTTATCCCACTTTCTTATCCTACTTTAAGACTAATAACTGAAGGAGGCATTATTTTATGGATAGATAATGAAATATATTTTATTGAAAACTTCTGTTATTTAACTAACAATATTCTTTTATGTGATTATCCAAATTCAAAAATAGAAGGAAAAGTTTATGCAACTGAAACTACATGATGTTAGCAAGAGCTATTATAAGGCTGTAGGAGTATCTAAAATCAACCTCATGATAGAAGAAGGGAAACTATATTTGTTTTTAGGAGAAAACGGTAGTGGTAAGTCTACAACTATAAAACTGATTTCTAAAGTAATCTTTCCTAACCAGCAGAATGGAAGTATTTTAAATGAATTCAAAAAAATAATATATTTACCTGATAAACGTAATTATCCTAAATTAATCAAAACAAGCTTATTTCTAAAATATTTTTTAGGAAAAGACTATGTTAAAGAAAAAGTCATAGATACAATGAAACGATATCATTTATCAGATAAACCTATTGGAGCTTTATCTAAAGGAATGGTTCAAAAATTAGGAATTATACAGTGCATCTTATCTAATGGTGATCTTTATATATTTGATGAACCAACAGATGGATTAGATACAATATCTATCCAAATTTTTAAACAAGATTTGCAAAATCTATTAGAACATAGAAAAACGATTATCATTAGTACTCATTCAAAAGGAATATTTAAAGAGATTACTAGTAAAATCTATCATTTTAAAGAAGGAAGATGTAATGAAAAAAAATAACGTATGCTGTTTAGTTCGACTTTATTTATCTTTTCATATCAATAAAGTTCTATGTATAATATTCTTTATTTCTATGATCATATGGATTATTATCTTATTGCTAAGTAGTGGAATGCCTATCTCCTCTATAGACTATCTTTCTTCAAGTACAATTTATCATTTACAATATTTTGAAGATTCATTATTTTTTATGCAACTTATTAATAGTGCTTTTATTTCATTTTTAATTGGCTCAGAAGCAAGTGGAATATCCTCATTTGATTCTATGTTTGTTTCTACTATGGAAAGAAAAAAAATAGTTATTGCTAAGCTTTTATCCAATATGTTTTTACTTATCACATTGATACTTCTAGAAGTAATTGGACTTTATACATTAGCTGTTGTTATTTATCCTTCATATATATTTCATTTAAGTAATTTAGATATTATTTTATTTCAACTATTACTTTTCTTTGAATTCATTCTTCTAGGAGAATTTCTATCCGTTCTTATGAATTCTTATTTCATATCATTTATTTTGTTTATTTTTCAAATACTAATCCTTCTATTAGGAAAACTAGAAAAAATTCAAAAAGTTTTGGTGTATTTTTTTCCAAAAATCGTATTAGAGACCAATCAATTT
>JAIDKZ010000053.1 GCA_029051735.1 Anaeroplasmataceae bacterium
AAGTATAGGGGTTAGTATTTTTTCACTTATTCTAATTGGAAGAATAGGTATAGCAGGAAGAATTTTAGCTCTTTTTTTTGCTTTTATATTTGGGGATTTCTCTACAATCATTTTAATGTTTATTTTTGTATATTCCATATGTTTTATTTTATTAAAAAAGAAAATAGATTTTCATCATATTTCTTTTATTGGGGTTATTTTTATTTTATTATCTTTATTGATGTTTGCCCATTTGGGGTTATATGATGCATTAGGTATGAAAAATACAACAGTTTTAACTAAAACAGTTACCCTTTATCGTCATTATTTAAAATCTTATCAAATCAGTTATAGTTGTGGTGGAGGAATTATTGGTGCTTTATTATTACAACTTACTTGTCTTTTGGTAAGTAAAATTGGCAGTATTCTTATTGGAATTGCTTTTTTATTGATTGGAATTAGCTATATGGCAAATATCCAATGGTTTAAAATATTTAAGAGTGGAAAGTTGACGAAAATCCCAAAACAAATGGTTGGGTGGACTAAAGATTATTTTAAGAATTTACATTATCCAACAACTTTTAAAAAACCAGTTAAAAAAATCTCTATTCATAGTTTAGAAGATTCTGAGGGACAAACAAATTTTACGTTACAAGAAGAAATTAATAAGGAGCGATATGAAGGATTAAAACGATATATTCGTGATAAAAAAATATATGGCATGCTAGATGCATCCTACACTTCATATACATCTTCTAGAATTGTTTTAAAATTTGCAAACAAAAATGAATCTGATTTTCAAACGATTGTTGGTTATTTTAATCGACAATGTTTTCTAATAAAAAATGATAATGAGTATTATTTAGATTATCCTAATCAGTTTCGTAAATTGTTAACTTTAAAAAATTTCCTTGCAATAGAGGAAAAGACGAATTATCTCAGTCTAGCACTTGATGTGAATGGAAATCTCATCTCCATGGATATTACAGGAGGCAAGATGTTGGTTGTGATAGGAGATAGAAGTAGTGGGATTAAAACATTTATTCGTTCTTTAATTTTAAGTATCTTAATAAAGAATATCAAATACAGTGATATATATTTTTATGATTTTGATAATGAATTTATCAATTTGGATAAGAAAGCTTTTATTTATGTTAATAATGAAAAGTCAGCTTCTATTGCTTTAGATGAGGCGTTTAGTGAGTATGAGAGAAGAAGTGAGGTCTTAAAATATTTTAATTGTGAAACGATTTTAGAAGCAAATGCAATGATAAAAAAAACAAATTCTGATATGGAACTTATATATCCTGAATTTCATTTTTTTCTATTTGATTTATCTAAAGTATCACCAACATTGCTTCAAAAGATTACATATGCAATTCGCTTTTCAGTCCGTGTTGGAATTACAATTATTGCTGTTGCAAGAAGTAAAAATGCTTTGTCGCATTTAGAATTAAATAAAAGTGATGTTGTTGCATTTAACATGAATGATGTTTCAGCCTCAATTAAATTATTTGGCTCTGATATAGCTTGTAGATTACAAAAAAAGGGTGATGTTTTGATAAGAAAAAATGGAGTCTTATATCATGGGCAGACTCCATATGTTTCCTTATCCGATTTTGAAAAAATAGATTTATGATTCATCCTTAAGTTTTTTTAAATAATCTTTAACCCCGCGTTCATATGCTCCTGTTTCCTGTCTCTTATACCAATCT
>JAIDKZ010000054.1 GCA_029051735.1 Anaeroplasmataceae bacterium
ATTTCAAGTAAGTTATTAATCTCTTCTAAATGAATTTGGCTATGGTAATTGGCTTCTCTATGCTTACAAATTAATTCATTTAATTGATTGGTTAATTCGATTTCAAGTTTATAAGAATTAATTTTATTTTGAATAGTTTCAATTCTCTTATAATAGTTTGCTTCAATGCCATCATAATTACGTTCAAGTAATTTTGTACGAATTTGTGATTGGCATCGCAAATGATTTGCTTTTTGAGCAAAGGAGTAGTTTGCTGTTTTTACAATATAATTAAAATCATTCTCATAGACATTGTCTTTTTCCTGATAATATTTATTGTCAAATTGTTCTTGATCTGCAATATTTTTAATTGCAAAATTTTTATCTATTTCCAAGAAATTTTTATTATTTCTATTCTCAAGAACTCTCACAGTATGCATTTTGGTGAGTTCTAGCAAAATTAATTCATTCTCTTTTTTATAAAAAAATGAATTCACTCGATGCTGTCTATTCTTAAATTTAATTAAATGATTTGTGTATTTGTCAATAGAAGGAGAAGCAGCATAAATTTGTTCTAACTGAGAATGAAATTTCTTATCCTTCAAAAATACAACAGAATAATATTTTCTTTTTAATTGATCTATTTTTCTATCAAAATCTTTTTTAATTTTGGTAGTTTGTTCATCTATAACATTGATTTTTGTAACGAATTCTTTTAATAAAGCCTGTGATTTGGCTTGATAAACAGCACGTTTATTTTCTTTTTCTATATCTGCATCACTCATTGCCTTATTATATTCACTACGTGCTTTATCAATTAATCTATTTTTTTCTTCTGAAATCTTTTTGATTGCATCATTTAAATTGGCGCTTTCTTGACGATATTTTTCCTTCATATTGTTTCGTTCTGTCTCAAGAGCTGTGTTGATAGAATTCAGTTCCAGTGTTTTGATTTCAATTAATTTATTTAGTTGATCAATGGTCTCGCTACACTCTTTTTGAAAATTATAAGTTTTTTGAAAATAATCTTGATCAATTTCATCTTTAATCTTTTCAAGTGAAATATTGTTTTTCTTTACAATTTCCAAATAGGATTCTTTAGCTTCACCTTTTTGATATACATATCTTTTTTTGGCTTCATCATAGTCATTATCAAGGATAATCTTATTTAGTTCAGAAGTAGAGACAAAATAATTATATTCAACTTCTAATTGTTCTTTTGTATATTCACAATTTTGTTTTGAAGATTCTATTTTGTCTTTTAATTTTTGGCAAGAGGCAATATGGTCCTTAGTGATAGAATCAATTTTAGTGCTTAAAGAATCATTAAGATTGGTAATCATTTTTTGATAAGTCTTGAGAGCATCTTCATCCTTTTTTAGAAATGCTTCTTTATAAAAACTGTGTTGATCAATCTTATAGAATAAATCATCAGTCCACTTGTCTAATTCTTGCTGTATGGTATTCAATTTTACAGAGGTAATTGGATCATCATCTTCAATATAGGAAAAGTCTGTACTGAGTTTAGTAT
>JAIDKZ010000055.1 GCA_029051735.1 Anaeroplasmataceae bacterium
TCTTTAAACTGATCATCAAAAAATAGACCATCAAGTTGATATTTTTCTTCTATTTGAAGCAAAGATAAATCCAATTCTTCATGATTTTTCATCCGAAAGGTATAACTTTTGCCAAGTAAATAAACTTCAATTTCAGAATATGAATCTATGAAAGTAACCTCTACACTTTTCACATATTCTTTATTATTTATAGTACAAACAATTTCTATAGTATGTTTTCCTAAAGATAATTGATCTCCATCCTTTAATCGCGTTGTTATTTGAGAAACAGGAACAGGCTGTCCCTCCATAGTTACAACAACTTGTTCGCCAAACATATAATACTTATGATATTCATCAATTTCAATTTGAATATTGTCTTGAATTTCAAATTGAATCAAACTTTTTTCCTCACTACAAGAAACAAACACAAATAAACATAGTAAACAAAGATATATACTTAATATTTTTTTCATAAAATCACTTCCATTTATAATTTTATTATACCATAGTTTTTTTTCCTTTGAAATAAGAAAAACGCACCATGTGTGCGTCTACTTATGATTTAGAAATTGAACTATGACCAATAAACTAGCACCTATAGAAGCAACATATAGAATCAGACTTATCCAAGTCCATGCTCCTTTATTTATGCTAAGCTGAAAGAAAAAACTTATGAGCCCCCATAGAAACATGATTAAAGCACAGAAAAAAATTCCAATACTTATAACTAAGATAAAAATAAACAAACTTGTCTCATCAAAATTAGAAAACAGCCATCCTCCTAATATCGCTAGTACAAAAGCAAATATGGAATAAAAAATCGTTCTTATTGCAAAAGAACAACTTTTAGATCTTCTTTCCTCATCATTTTTAATTTTCTCTGCTTTTCTACGCATATTAGAGTATTGATTGAAAAAGCGAAAAACACTTCTTCCAGCACCCATCATATATCCTCCTTATAATTAAAATTTTTACTACTCGTTTCTTTATTTCTATATTCTTTATATCACATTCATTTCATTTTGTCCATAGAATACTTTATTAAAAAAAGCACTTTATATTAAAATAAAATGCTTTTAATTCTTATAGATTTTAAATACTAATTATGAAATTATCTTACTTTAGAATAGTTTTATAAGAATATATC
>JAIDKZ010000056.1 GCA_029051735.1 Anaeroplasmataceae bacterium
AAGGATATATGCTTTATTTTTATAATTATTCTACATTTACTGGGAATGCTAATTTATATTTGGAAGATTTATTTATTTTAAAAGAGTATAGAAAAATGGGAATAGGCAAAACTTTATTTCATATTTTAGCAAAAAAAGCAGTTAAAGAAAATTGTAAAAGAATAGATTGGGTCTGCTTGCATTGGAATCAGCCAAGTTTGGATTTCTATAAATCGATTGGAGCAAAACGTTTGGATGAATGGGTAGTGCATCGTTTAGAAGAAAAAGAAATTAAAAAGTTGGCTGCAATTGCTTAAAAAAGCGTTTTAATAGTTTTACTATTAAGTCTTTTTATGCTATAATTTATTGGCTTATGAAGGAATGTGATGCATAATGAAAGAAATTAAACAATTTGATGTCATAATCTTAGGTGGAGGTCTTGCAGGAATTTATACTGCCTTAACGATCTCTTCTAGCTTACATGTAGGATTATTTGTTAAGGATGCGATTGAGCGTGGATCTTCTAACTTGGCACAGGGTGGAATTGCGGCAGAAGTAATATGGGATGAAAATAAAATTGAAGAACATTATGAGGATACATTAAGGGCTGGTTCATACATCAATGATAAAGAAGCAACACATGTATTAGTTGAAGAGGCAGGTAAAAACATTGAACGTTTATTGTCTTTAGGTGTTGAATTTGATAAAAATGCAGATGGCACTTTAGTTACTACATTAGAAGGTGGCCACCGAAGTAGAAGAATTTTACATGCTGGTGGTGATGATACTGGTGCTCATATTATGCAGAATTTACGTGATGCGTTAGCACAACGTAAAAATATTGATGTATATGAAGATGAGATGGCAATTGAAATTTTGCATAATAACAATAAAGCATTAGGTGTAATTGTGATTAATCAGCAGAATGAAGAGGTTTATGTTTTAGGTAACAAGATAGTGTTAGCCACTGGTGGCATTGGTGGTATTTATAAAAAATCTACTAATGAAAAAATTGCTTGTGGAGATGGAATTGCAATGGCACATCGAGCAGGCGTGCGTATTAAAAATATGGAATTTGTTCAATTTCATCCTACGGGTTTTTATATAGAAGATCAAATTGGAAAAACTTTTTTAATTAGTGAGGCTGTACGTGGTGAAGGTGGAATACTAAAGAACATTGAAGGTGTACGGTTCATGGAGAAGTATGACAAAGAACGAATGGAGCTTGCTCCTAGAGATGTTGTATCTCAAGCTATCCATCGTGAGATGTTTGACACATGGTCTGATCATGTTTATTTAGATATTACTCATAAATCAAAAGATTATTTAGTGAAGAGATTTCCAACAATCTATCAACATTGCTTAGATAATGGAATAGATATTTCAAAGGATTATATTCCTGTTGCTCCAGTAGAACACTTTTTATGTGGAGGCATTGATACAGATGTTTGTGGTCATACAAGCATGGAGAATTTATATGCGATTGGTGAGTGTGCAAATACAGGAGTTCATGGTGCAAATCGGTTAGCCTCAAATTCTTTATTAGAATGTATTGTATTTGGCGGTAGAGTAGCTGATGAGATTAATCAGCAAAAGGATACCTTTGGAAAAATTGATGTTGTTTTACCAGACATGGTATTCACTCATAAAAAATATAATTTTAAAGATATTCGAGTAGAAATTCGTGATGTTATGAGTAAATATGTTTTTATTGTTCGTAAGGAAGAAGATTTACTTTTAGCAAAAAAACTTTTAACAAAGCATTACAATAATTTGAAGAAAATCAATGTTTTTTCAAGATATTATTATGAAACAATCAATATGGTTACAGTTGCTTTATTGATTATAGAACAAGCTCTTGCAAGAAAGGAATCTGTTGGCTGTCATTTTAGACTAGATTAAGGTGAAGGTATATGAATCAAGAAATTAAAGATATTATTAAACAGGCATTACATGAGGATATGCCACAAGGAGATATTACTACAGATAATTTAATACCTAAAGGGCACACGTCTTCAGCATATCTTTTAGCGAAGGAAGCTGGTGTTATATCTGGGCTAGAGGTATTTAAAGAAGTTTTTCATCAAGTTGGTGGAGATTGTGTAATTTTATTTTTAACATCAGATGGGCAATCCGTTATCCCTAATGAACTTATTGCCAAAATTACTGGAGATACAGCAACAATTTTAAAAGCGGAACGTGTTGCATTAAATTTGCTTCAAAGAATGAGTGGTATTGCAACTGTTACACGTCGTTGTGTAAATGAGATTGTAGGGGATTGTAAGATTTTAGATACAAGAAAAACGACTCCTAATTTAAGAATATTAGAAAAACAAGCTGTTGTTGATGGTGGAGGGACAAATCATAGATATTGTTTGTCAGATATGGTTATGATTAAGGATAATCATATTGATGCAGTTGGTTCAATCACTGAGGCAGTACGATTATCAAAGCAAAAAACAAAAGGTGTAAAAATAGAAGTTGAAGTGGAAAATATGAAGCAATTTGATGAGGCTTTAGCAACAGATTGTGATATTATTATGTTAGACAATATGTCAAACGAGTTAATGAGAGAATGTGTTTTAAAAAATCAGCATAGAAAACAATTAGAGGCTTCAGGAAATATGAGTTTAGAAAGAATAAAAGAAGTGTCATCTCTTGGAGTGGATTTTATCTCTATTGGAGCTTTAACGCATTCTGTAAAAGCATTAGATATTTCATTAAAATTTCATTTGTTGGAGAAATAAGATGGATTTGATTCAAGAGATAAAACGATTAAAAAAAGAGAAAAATGCAGTTATATTAGCTCATTTTTATCAAGAAAAAGAAATACAAGATATTGCTGATTATTTAGGAGATAGTTTAAAATTAGCTCAAATTGCAATGAATACAGATGCTGAAATTATTGTATTTTGTGGTGTTCATTTTATGGCAGAAACCGCTAAGATTTTAAATCCACAAAAAAAGGTGTTACTTCCAGTTTTAAAAGCAGGATGTAAAATGGCGGATATGATTTCACCTATAGCTTTAAAAAGATATAAGGAAGAGCATCCAAATACAAAAATAATTACTTATGTAAATAGCACTGCAAGTGTAAAAGCATTAAGTGATTGTATTTGTACTTCTACAAATGCACTTAAAATTATTGATTATTATTTGAATAAGGGAGATCAAATTTTATATTGTCCAGATCAAAATCTTGGAAATTATGCTATGGAGCAAAGTGGAAAAAAATTTGATGTTTGGCCAGGTTGTTGTCCAATTCATCATTTTTTAGATAGAAATAAAATAATTGCAATGAAAAAGAAGTATCCTAATGCATTATTAATTTCTCACCCTGAATGTAAATTAGATATTTTAGAAATATCTGATTTTGTTGGGTCTACAAAACAAATGCTAGATTACACGATTCAAAGCGATTGTGAAGAATTCATTGTTTGTACAGAAAAAGGTGTAATACATGCTATGGAAAAGGCAAGCCCTAATAAGAAATTTTATTTAGCAAGCTCTACACTTTCTTGTTCTAATATGAAGTATACAACTTTAGAAGATGTGTATCAGTGTTTAAATGAAGAGGCAAATGAAATATTTGTTGATGAAACAATTGCAACTAAGGCAAAGATAGCCTTAGATAAGATGCTGGAATTATCAAAATAATATAGAAACTGAAATTATTCAGTTTCTTTCATTTTAACAGGAGTAAATATGAGTGTTTTAAAGGTTACAGACGTATCGTTTTCTTTTGGAAATAGAACCATATTAGAAAATGCGAGCTTTGTTTTACAAAAAGGAGAGCATGTTGGTCTAATTGGTCTTAATGGAGAGGGGAAAACGACTTTTATAAAAATGATTACAGGAGCAATTACTCCTGACAGTGGTAAAATTGAATGGTGTAAAAGAATTACTACAGGATATTTAGATCAATATACCACCCTCACAAAAGGGAAAAGTATTCGTGAAGTGTTAAGAGAAGCTTTTCAGCATATGTATGATTTGGAACAAGAAATGAATCAAATGTATGATAAAATGGCAAACTGTACGGAAGAAGAAATGGTAGAACTTTTAGAAGATACTGGTGAGATACAATCAGAATTAGAGGCCTCAGGCTTTTATTCATTAGAAGCAAAAATTGAAGAGGTTGCTAATGGGTTAGGCTTAGGTGAATTGGGATTAGATCATGATGTTTCAAGTTTGAGCGGTGGACAAAGATCTAAGGTATTGTTGACAAAACTATTGCTAGCCCAACCCATGATATTAATTTTAGATGAGCCAACAAACTTCTTAGATGAGGTACAGGTAAATTGGCTTAGAACGTATTTGGAAAATTATGAAAATGCGTTTATATTAGTATCTCATGATGTATCTTTCTTAAATAGTGTAATTAATGTTATTTATCACATGGAGGATGGCACATTAACAAGATATACTGGGAACTATGATGGTTTTATGCAAATGTATGAGTTGAAAAAGCGTCAACAAAATATTGCATACGAAAAACAACAAAAGGAAATTGCTCATTTAAAGGAATTTATTGCAAAGAATAAGGCCAGAGTTGCTACTACTGACTTAGCTAAATCTAGACAAAGAATTTTAGATAAAATGGAAATCATAGATAAAGCAAAGGAAAGTGTAAAACCTAATTTTAAATTTAAGGAAAGTGGAGCATCAGGTAAATTTGTTATTACAGCAAAAGATTTGGTTATTGGTTATAATGAGCCATTGTCAGCTAAACTTAATTTTACTATTGAGCGTGGAAAAAAAGTCGTTATTAAAGGAGCAAACGGAATTGGAAAGACAACGCTTTTAAAAACTCTTTTAGGACTAATTCCTCCATTATCTGGAGAATGTAAATTAGATTATAATATTCATTATGGTTATTTTGCTCAAGAAGAGAGTAATTCCAAAAATACTGCACATGAGGAAATATGGCAAGAATATCCTTCTATGACGAATGCAGAAGTTAGAGGGGCTTTAGCTGCTTGTGGTTTAAATAAAGATAAAATAGAATCTTTAATGATGGTATTATCTGGTGGTGAAGCTGCAAAAGTTAGACTTTGCAAAATAATGCTTAAAGAATGTAATACTTTAATATTAGATGAGCCAACCAATCATCTTGATGTTCTTGCAAAGGAAGCATTAAAAGAGGCTTTGCTTGCTTTTAAAGGAACAATTGTTTTAGTATGTCATGAGGCTGACTTTTATCAAGGCATTATAACAGATGTATTAGATGCAGAACAATGGACGACAAAGTTGATATAAGAAGGTGGTGTATTCATGCTAAAGAATTTTTCCAATGTAAGGGTAAATTATGAAGCAGATGCAATAGTAGAAATTAATCATAAAGATTATAGAATTCATGGGTGTATAGAAGGAGAAGATATTTTAGTAGAAACTGAAGGAAAATATCCATCTTTATCCAAGATTACTAAGGAAAGTCCATATCGTATAAATGATGGATGTCCTTACCAAAAGGAATGTGGTGGATGTCAGTTTATGCATATGGAGTATATGTATGAGATAAATCAAAAAAAGAAGTATTTAAATGAGTTATTTAAAAATATAAAAAATATTCCTGAAATAGAAATTATCTCTACTTTTGAGCCTTATCATTATCGGAATAAAAGCCAAATGACTTATAAGTTATCTAAAACAAAACAAGTAGTCTGTGGATTTTATGAGGAATACTCTCATCGTTTAGTTACTGTTTCTGATTGCATGCTACAATCCAAGGCATCAAATAAAGTGATTGAGGAATTAAATAAAATTCTTTCAAAACATAAAATAAAACCTTATGATGAAAAAACACATGAAGGAATTATCCGACATGTATTAGTACGCTATGGATTTCAAACAAAGGAATTAATGTTAATTATTGTTACTAATGGAGAAATGTTTCCAGGAAGAAACAATGTAATTAAGGATTTATTAAAACTGAATTTAAATATTAAAACGATTGTTCAAAACTATAATGCAAGAGATACATCTATTGTATTAGGAGATCGAAATAAAGTATTATATGGTTTGGGATTTATATATGAAAAAGTTTCAGATTATAAATTTAAGATATCTCCAAATAGTTTTTTCCAAATTAATTCCTTAGGAATGAAAAAACTTTATAATCTAGCACTTATGAAAGCTGAAATACAAAAAACAGATATAGTCTTAGATGCATATTGTGGTGTTGGAACAATTTCTATTTTTGCTTCTAAATTTGCAAAAGAAGTTATAGGTGTAGAACTAAATAAGCAAGCAATTCAAGATGCCAAAATTAATGCTAAAATTAATAACATTTTAAATATCAATTTCATTTGTGATGATGCAACAAATTTTATTACAAATGCTGCTAAGAATAAAATGAAAATAGATGTCTTAATTATGGATCCACCAAGAGAAGGCTCAACTAAACAATTTATCAATGCAATAGGCTATCTAAAACCAAGGCGAGTTATTTATATTTCTTGTGATCCTAATACTTTAAAACGAGATTTATATTTATTTTCTGAAAATGATTATATAGTAAAAGAAATAACAGGTGTAGATATGTTTGCTAGGACAAAACATGTTGAGGTAATCACATTACTAGAACTAAGAAAATAAAAATGAAACCTAAAAGCACTTTGAAATATCAAGGTATTTTTAGGTTTTTTATTTTGAAATAGAATTCTATATTTTTCATCTGTTCTTAATGTAATACAATTATCCTCATGTTGGTACTTTTCAAAAACAAATAGATAAAAGGCTTTAACCTCGTTCTATGGAATAGAAAATGACTAGATGGAACTGCTAGTATTTTTGGAATACATATGAACCTTGTATTAATAAAAAAACAAGATACTATTTATATTCAATAGAAAATCTTAATATCTTTTTATTTTCCTTCATTATTATTTAGCGTTTTATCATATAATAGTTGCAATTTAAAAGAAATCTTAATATATAAGACATTAATGATAATAATTTTTATAGTTAAGTTGATATACATGTAGTACTCAACTTAACTGTACAAAAATAATACCAAAAATTGTTTGCTTTAGTAAAAGGAAACTAAGTAAATTGTAAACAAATGTCGTATTGACAAAAAATGACAAAAGTAGAAT
>JAIDKZ010000057.1 GCA_029051735.1 Anaeroplasmataceae bacterium
ATTTATTAGAGGTTTTAAACATTATAACAAAAGAGAATAAAAACATCATTTTAAAATAAAAAAAAATTCCCCTTGAATAAAATCAAGAGGATTTTTTTATTAAAACTATTTAGGGAAATTTAAAATATTATACTCAAATACTCCATCTGCATTTTCAACTGATAACACACATCCTTTAAAAGGATTTTTCTTATTCCAGTTACATAGCGCTAGTTCAATTCGTATTGTTTCTCCAGCATATTTTTTCAACCAATTATACTGTGAAGCACTTGATGTATAAAGTTGCATCTTCTTTTCTGCATCAGTTGTAGAAACTAAATAAATATTAGAAAATCTATCCTGTTCAACAACTTCAATTGTTACATCTAAAACATAAACTTGAGTTGTATGATCTTCTGCTGTACTCATACTTAGTAAGTCCTCAAGAGTCTTTGTATCATCAAAAGTTTCTCTTGAATATTCATTACTTCCATATAAATTTACAATCAAATTACAATCTAAAATTACAGATTGTCCATAATAGTTTCCTTCATGTCCAAATAGTGTTCGCTTTCCTTGAAGGATGACTTCATTTCCTAAATTAACCTTAGCTAAAACATCCTTACTCGTTGTAATCGCAATAACACCAGTAGAATCAATCAAATAAAAACCATCTCTATTGACCAAGGAAGGTCCTACAATACCACGAACAATCACATCTGTTCCACCATCTGTTAATGCATCTGAATCAATGGCTTCTTTTACAGTAATTGTGTTAGGAATTTCTACTGCAGAATATACAACTTCAATATCCTTAGAAAATTCATATGACATATAAGATGCTTTAATTGTTATTGTAACTTTACCTTCTGAAAGGGCATGCATAATTAATTTATTATTTTCTTCTACAAATGCTATCTTACTTGGATCACTAGAAATATAGGATAAACGAATGTCTGTTAAACCAAGTAATGAAGAAGAAACCGTTGTAATTAATTCTAAAGAAGGATCACTCATATAAGATGTTAAGAATTGATCTACTCCAAAATATTCAATTGCAAATTCACAAGCATTTTTAGAATCAAAAGTATACCCTTCATCTTTTACTTCAATTGGAATAAATCTCCATGAGCATCCTGATGCTGAAGATTTTGCATTAATAGCAGATAAATAAACTGTACAAATCTTGCCATCAAATTCATCTAACCAAGCAAAATCTCCACCATTGCACTGAGTATAAGTATATGAGCCAGTTATTCCATCTATATCATTAAAATAATAATTGATAAATCCTGTTCCTTCTGCCTTTTTAACTAAAGCATTTACTTTAAATACTGTTGTGGTAATATTTTCAGTAACTGGTGTATTCATAATCTTTTTAACTGTAGAGGCTTTAATCCAGCTCTTATCAAAATCGTTTTTACCCTCATCATTGCTCAACAAATGAACTTTTGTAACTTGACAACAGCCCTCATAGCCAAATTTTGAAGCATTCTCCATTTCTGTATCTAAAATCCAAAAATCTTTGGAGGCAGCAATTTTAATTTTATTTCCAATTTCCACTCTAGGAGCAATCTGAGAATCATATACATAAATTGAATTTGTTTCATCTACTAAATAAAATCCACTTGGAATTCTTCCATTCGCATAAGTAATTCTTGCTACTACACCTGAAATAATAACTTTTTCTCCTGTTTTTATTTCACGAGCTGCATCAATAGACATTTGTGTATAATCTGCTTCATTAAAAACTTCTTCATGATGTACAAAATCCTTAATCCAAGCACTCTTAAGCTCTGCAGATCCATTAAAATTTTCCAAAATACCATAAAGTAAAACTTCATCACCAGCATATGGTTTTTCCTCTAATTCACTATATCTTTTTACACCATCACTACTATAAGTTCCATAGACATATAAAGATCCTGTTTCATCCTCTATTGTCATTTCACCATAAGTAGGATTTGAAATTTGTAAAATAGTACCTCTTACATAAAGGCGCTTTTTTGAATTGTAGCCAGGTTCTGCACAAAGCTGAGTTGCCTCTGCACAAGTAAGAATTTTCTCCCATTTTGCATATAACGTAATCTTAGAAGAAACATAATCTTTTTCAAAATTGAATACATGTGTCCCTTCTATATCCGTAGACCATCCAACAAAAACATATCCATCTTTTTGTGGATCATCAGGCTTATCTATCTTGCCTGCTTGAGTATTTATTGTCTTATATATATCATTTTCACTGATTTGAAAGACAATATCAAAAGAATCATTTTTTTGCTTACATGAGATAAGACAAAAACTTAAAATAAACATAAAAACAAAACTAAAAAATATTTTTTTTACCTTCATACCCTTTTTTCCTTTCTTCTAATTTCATTATACTGGAAAAATGTCGAAAAATAAAGAAAAATAACAGAATAAAAAATTTAATTTAAAAATACAAAAAAAATAATTCTTTAGGGAACTATTATATGAGGCAAAAAAGCCCAAAGAAAGGAACCTATATGAAAAAATTATTATTACTATCATCTCTTGTCTGTTTTATCTTCTGCCTTCCATTTAAAAACATGAAGGCAGATGCTATCCCCATTCTATCTTACGATATTTTTTGTGAAGATTACAATTTACAAAATGAAGATTTCATGCAATTCGATGCTGGATTTTACATCATAGCTTCTTTAGATGATTATATTGTACAAAATGTGTTTTATGGTGATTTAGAAGCATATGCATTTGACCAAAATTTATCCTCTTTAACTGCTGAAAAAATAGTAAACTTATTCGTAAACTCACAAAAAGACAAAGAACAATATAAAAATATATTTCAAAATTTACTACTGGAATTTCAAAAATTTCCTTATTCTTTTTCCTATGGTGGATACGTTATTGCAGTCTATAGTCAAGCAGTCCTATATTCTCATGAACCCATTTATGAACTTTATGGCACATGCGCAAAAAGTAAACTTGACCAATCTGAAGCTAACATTGCAGGTAAAGGGACACATGTTGTTAATATTTCTTCTCCTACCTCATTAGAAACCATACAAAAAAAATATTCAGCAACGGATAATGCAGATGGAACAATAGATACATTATCTTTCATATCTAATTATTCTCTAAATAATTTAAAATTAGGAACATATTTTATATTAGTCACTGCAATAGATTCTTCTAAAAATAAAATTTGCGCAGTAGATAAAATTTTAGTTGAAGATTTTGATGCGCCTATAATTGTACTTTCAAGAAGTGAAATTATAATTGAAGTTAACACCCCTTATTCTTTAACATCTGCTGAAGAGTATTTTTCAGTAACAGATAACTGCACTATAGATTCAAAAATAACAAAAACCTGGCACTATCCAAAAAATTTTTCCACATCCCAGTTAGGAGAATACAGATTAGGATTAACTGCCATAGATGAAAGAAACAATACTTCTGCAAAAAAAGAATTAGTGATTCAAGTTATAGATAGCATTGCACCTACAATTAAAATTAAAAATAATATGGATCGTATTATTAGTGATAAAGAACTAACTAAAGCAGAAATTTTATCTTACTTAGAAGTTGAAGACAATTATGATACATCATTAACTACAGATGATATAGAAATTTTAGAAAACACATGTACAGGACAAGCTGGAAAGATCTATAATATTCAAGTTAAATTACAGGATAGTTCAGGGAACTGTACTATCTTAGATATTCCCTATGATTATAGAGATACAAAAGCACCCATCATATTTGTAGTTGATGTGCTATATTTAGACTCTACTAAAAATTATACGCCTAGCGAAATATTAGCAATGTTAAAAGAAGCAGGCATAGAATTAAAATAAGGATATGAAGAAAATTTTAATTTTACTTTTCATTCTTTTAACAACAATTTTTAAATCTATTCATTCTTTTGCCTTTGAACCTACTGATTCTTATGCGAATTATCATATTGTTGATATAGATCATCCTACTCCTTTAGAAGAAATTCAAAATAAATATCATGCAATTAGTTCATCTGGAGAAAATATCACAGATAGTCTAACTTTTAAAACAGATTATAATGAACAAGATTGTAAGGTGAAAATATATGAACTTTATATCACAACTCAAGATCAAAGTTATCAAAGCATAACTCAATTAGATTATATATGGGTTATGGATTTTCAACCACCACAAATTGAACTTGACATTGATATGCTAATTCATAATCTAGATACGCCATTAAGTTATAATGATATTGCAAAACATATCAAATTTCAGGATAATTATGATAAGGAAGCAAGCAATATCATTATCAAAGATTTTGATTCTTTAGTTGAAGTTGGTGAGTATCAAGTTCTCATTTACGCTTTGGATTCATCAGGAAACCATTCAAATCCTGTTCTTTTACCTGTGACATTGCATCAAACAATATTTGAAGTTTTTTTATCTGATGAAATAATTATGTCAAATCTAAAATTCACTCAAGAAAATGTACTTGATTTATTTTTAAAAGAAAATGAAATTGAGGCTAATTACGATTCCATCTCTTTAAAATGCAATTACTTTAATCACAATAAACCAGGCATTTATCAAATGACCATCTCTGTTCAGTATAAAGATTATACCTATGTATACTATGGAAAACTAAATGTCTTGGAAAATATAAAAAAAGAAAAGAGCCATGTAGTTTTATATATAGCACTTGGTATTTTAGTTCCTCTTATTTTAATTTCAATTATAATCTATCTTAAAAAGAAAACAAATTAAAATAATTTTCATACAAACAAAAAAAGCTTATTTTAGATTTACTAGTGTAAGATCTTAAATAAGCTCTATTTTTAATTAAAATGCCTTTTTAAAACTCTTTTTGAAACAATAATCTCAATTTGCTCTGGAAGAACAGTAACCTCTATACGACTAAGTTTAGGCAAACCTTCTCCATCTGTATTATAAGGAATTGCATTTTTGGAAGTTATTATCATATTGGAAGCCTCAAAATGGTCAATCTGACGAGTAGAGGTTTCACCAATCAACATAAATAAAATAAAATCAATTGTATTCATAAATCGATTTGTTTGCTTTATGAGGGTGACATAAAGTTTTCCATTATTTAAATAAATTCTTTTTTTTCTATGAAATTTTAAAGAAGCTAAATATCTAGTATTTGTAGCAAGAAACAAAAAGTATTTACCACTTATTTTTCTTCCATCTGCTAAAATATCTATATGAATAGATTTATCTTTTCCTATTGATTTTACCGCCTCTAGATAATAGGCAAATTTACCAAAAAATTTTTTAGCTTTATATTTTGCCTCATAACTAACACTCGTCAAATTGCCAGCAGCTAAACCATAAATAAAATATTGACCATTGATTTGATTTACATCTAAAAAAGTCTTATTTTCATCTAAAATGATTTTCATTGTTTTCCTTAGACTCTTTTTAAGTCCTAATGTTCTACCAGTATCATTACAAGTTCCTGTAGGCACATAGGCTAAGGTTGGTCTAGGTTTAATCATCATTAGTCCATTTACTGCCTCATTAATAGAACCATCTCCACCAGCAGCTAAAACTAAATCAAAATTCTTCGCATTTTGCAAGACATAATCACGAATTGAGTTAGGCCCTGTAGATTGAAAAGTCTCAACGATTTCATATTTAGTTTTTAATTTTTGACAAATGTAACCAATATGTTTCAGTATCTTACTTTTCCCACTAAAACCATTGTACACGACCAATGCTCGCATAATCTCACCCTAGTTTGCTTCTTGATTTATAAATGCTTCTACTTTTCTTATTTTTTGTTTTGTTCCTACTAAAACCATAACATCAAGGGGTTCTAAGGAATCTGTACCTCTAGGAATATAAAATTCATCATTATGAATAATGCCAACAATATTAACATCAAATTTATTACGCAAATCCATTTCAATTAAGGTTCTTGATTTAAACTTAGCTCCAACTGCAATTTGAACAATCGCATAATTTATATCAATTGAATAATAATCTAATATAGCATCACTTGCAATTTGATTTGCTAAAGAGATTGCTGATGCTTCTTCTGGGACAATAACCTCTGTAGCACCTAAACGCTTAAACATTTCCTTATAATTAGTTGAATCACTTCTAACAGTAATATTTTTAACGCCTAATGTGTTTAAATTCATAGTAGTCAAAATAGATGCTTCTAAATTATTTCCAATAGCAACAACTGCATGATCTATAGAAGCAACGCCTAATTCTTTTAATGTTGCTAATTTTGTAGAATCAGCAATTACACAATGTTCTATATCATGAATAATATCTGATACACAATCTTCAGAAATATCCACACCCAAAATATCACAATTCAAATTAGCCAATGCTTTAGCAACTGATGCACCAAAGCGTCCTAAGCCTATAACAACAAAACTTTTTTTCATCCGATGATAATCCTTTCTTCTACATATTGTATATTCTCTTTTGATTCTGTCATCCAGTTGTGATTAACCACACCAATAATGGTTAATGGACCTAATCTTCCAAAAAACATCATAAAACATAGTACAATTTCACTAAAACTATTTAAAGATCCTGTAATTCCTAAAGACAATCCCGTTGTTGAAAAACTAGAAACAACTTCAAATAATATTGCACTAATTCCAAGTTTTGGTTGACTTAGTCCTATAATTAAAGTTGCCACAAGTACTATTACTACTGCTACACCAAACAAAACAAACGCCTTAAATATTGAACCATCAGAAATTCTTCTATGAAAGATTTTTGGTTTTTTACCCCTTGCATAATAAACGAAAGTTAAAATCATAACAAACAATGTAGTCGTTTTAATACCTCCACCTGTAGAACAAGGAGATGCTCCAATAAACATAAGAACTACAGACATAACATAAGCAGCTGGTGGTAAACTAGACATATCAATACTTGTAAACCCAGCTGTCCTACATGTTACTGAAGTAAATAGTGCCTGTAACCATGTAATATCATTCCACATAGAAAATTTAAATATAAACATACCACTAAAAATCAGTATGACCGTCATCAATAAAACAATTTTACTATGAATAGAAATTTTTCTTAAACTACGTTTAGCAACAATTTCTTCTATTACGATAAATCCTAATCCACCACTGATAATTAAGATCATTGTAGAAATATTCAATAAAATATTATCTTTAAAAGGAATTAGACTTTCACTACCAAATATATCAAATCCTGCATTATTAAATGAAGCGATAGAATGAAAAATGGAAGCACCTAAAGTTTGAAAAAAATTGTAATTATAAAACTTCATTAATGCAAGATAATTTAGAAACGTACCAAACATTTGAATAATAAACGATATTAAAATAATTCTTTTAACCAAGTGTATAATACCCGCAAGTGAATTTTGATTTAATGCTTCTTTTAATAAATAACGATTCCCTATGCCAATTTTTCCACCCAGCATTGCAAAAAAACAAACAGCAATCGTCAAAAAGGATAGTCCTCCAACCTCCATCAACAAGGCCATGACAATTTTCCCAAAAATACTTAACTTAAAAGCAGGTGTTACTACAGCAAGCCCTGTGACACAAACACTAGAAGTAGACATAAACAAAGCATCTACAAAGCCAAGTCTCTTCCCATCAGAAACTGACCATGGGAGCATTAAACAGCAAGTTCCAAGCAGGATTACGCCTAAAAATGTTAAAATTATAAATACATAAGGATGAATTTTAATTCTACTTTTCTTTATCATATAATCACTCACTTTATTAATTATACATTATTTTTTCCCTTTTCACAATAAAAATGAAGACAAGAAGAAAAAAATGGCAAATCGTTGCCATTTTTATATTATAAATTATCTGGTAATTTCTTTGTAACGGTTATTGCTAATGCACCATCACCAATATGACAAGAAACAGATAAAGATAATGGATTACAAAGCACAGTTTGAACACCAAACTCTTCTTGAATCATTTTAACAAATGCTTTTGCATTTGTAGTGTCTGTCCCTGTATAAGCAACAGCAAAATGAATATTATCAGTTCTACCATCAACATCTTTTAAAAATCCATCAATACTATTTTTAGCTGATTCAATCATGATTCGTTTAGCATTCTCTAAAGTACGATTCATCATTCTATGCTTGTCTAATTTTTCTCCAAATATTCTTAAAACAGGTTTTATTTTTAATAACCCACCTACAGCTGCGGCAGCAGGTGTAATTCTTCCACCTTTTCTTAAATACTTTAGAGTATCAACCATAATATAAATATCAGATTCCATTTTTACCTTCATCAAAATGTCATGAATTTCTTGCCCAGTATATCCTTTTTTTGCTAACTCTATGGCATCAAGTACGGATAATCGTTGTGTAACAGAAATTCTTTGATTATCTACAACAAATACCTTACCCTCATAATCTGCCTTTGCAGCACGTAATGCTGTTGCACAAGACTCAGATAAACCACTTGACATAGGGATATAGACAATTTGATCATATTCTTTTAATAGTTCATCCCATAAAGACATCACAAATCCAATAGAAGGCTGGGAGGTAGAGACATTTACATCCCCTAACAAAAATTTATAAAATTGCTCTTGAGTCAAATTAATATCTTCAAAATATTCTTCACCATCAATGGTAAAAGGCATAGGAACAACTTTTATTCCAAGCTCTTCTGCTTCTTTTTGGGTAATTCCACTATTACTATCTGAAACAATTGCTACTTTCATATAATAACACTCCTTTTCTTACACTCTCAATTTATATCAAATTATGACAAAAATGTCAATTGAATTTTACTTTTTCTAATTCATTATTGAAAAGTTTAATCCTTAGGAGTATGTTATCTTTCCCTATTCAGTTCAATTTTCAAACTATACATTACCTATTATCTATCTTCTCAGGATTCATATCATGCCAAAATAAACGCTCCTGTGCCATACGTTCAAATCGTGTACCTGGTTTACCGTAATTGCAATAGGGGTCAATAGATATTCCACCACGTGGTGTGAATTTCCCCCATACTTCAATGTATCTTGGATCCATAAGCTTGATTAAATCCTTCATGATGATATTTACACAATCTTCATGAAAGTCTCCATGATTACGGAAACTGAATAAATAAAGCTTTAAAGATTTAGATTCTACCATTTTTACATCAGGTACATAAGAAATGTAAATAGTTGCAAAATCTGGCTGACCTGTAATAGGACATAATGATGTAAATTCTGGGAAATTTAATTTCACAAAATAATCATTTTCTTGATGCTTATTGATAAATGTTTCTAACACCTCAGGAGCATAATCCATACTATACTTTGTTTTAGTTCCTAAAACTTTTAAATTTTCATTTTTACGATCCATACTTACTCCTCATATTCAATTGGGTCTTTCATCCCATTAGCTAAAAATGCATTCTTTCTATCAATACACGTACCACATTTTCCACATGCTTTTATATGTCCTTCATAACAACTCCATGTTAAATGATATGGTACACGTAATCTTAAACCTTCCTTTACAATGTCCTTCTTATTCATCTTTACAAAAGGACCTTCTATGTGAACTTGTTTACCACTTCCTATATAGATTGCCTTATTCATATACTCTGTAAATTCCAAACTGCAGTCTGGATAAGCATTCCCACAAGCATCATCAGAGTGAGCCCCATAATATATCGTATCACAACCTTTAGAAATCGCAAGGGATGCTGAGGCAGAAAGAAATAAACCATTGCGAAATGGAACATATGTAGAAACTGGTGTTCCATTCATTTTATTGATTTGTAAATCATAAGATTCATGTGGTATTTCTCCATTAGAATGCTTTAAAAGAGAACAATTAGAATACTCAAATATTTTCGCTAAATCTAAGTATAAATGTTCAACTCCATAATATTTCGCAACTGCAATACTTGATTCAAGTTCACGATCATGCTTTTGCCCATAGAGAATACTCAGTGCAAGAACTTGCTCTTTACCTACTTCTTCTATTGCTTTTGCTAGTGCAGTTGTTGAGTCTACACCACCACTTAATAATACTAGAATTTTCAATTTAAATCACACTCCATTATATTGCCAATTTTTGATTTTGTTATTGTATAGCTTTTCTTTTTAATTCCACGAGCAGAAACACAAGAATGACATCCTTTAATACGCACATAGATATCATTTGCATTCGTAATCTTTTTAATAATATACAAAATATCTTTTGTAATTCTTTCTTGAAGTTGTAATCTCTTGGACACCATATCTGCAATTCTTGCAAGTTTAGACAGTCCAATAACTTTTCCATTTGGCCGATAAGCAATATCAACTGTCATATCATACATCAATGCCAAATGATGTTCACAAAATGAAAATATATCTATATCCTTCATTACTACAAGGCTTTTAGAATCTGTCAAAGTATCCTCATCAAATGATTTATCAAACATTTCTGCGATTTCATCATTTGTATAATTCATACCATCAAGCATCTCTATAAACATATTTGCCGCTCTTTTGGGTGTATCCTTTAATCCCTCTTTATTTGGATCAGCTCCAACAGCAATTAAAAGTTCTTGAATAGCATTTTGTAATCTTTTTTCATCAATCACTTTTAAACACCTCTTCTGTCCTTATCCCAAATAACCTTGTGAATCTGTAACTGCATACGTACATCATTCATAGGATACTCCTTCATAAAATCAACAATGTCGGTAAGGTTTATTGCTCCAAATACTGGACTTATAATACAATTTGTTTTAGTATACAAATTAAACTGATCCATAATTTCTTTGCTTCTTAAGAGATCTGTTTTATCACCACATACAAATTTAACAGTATCATTTTTTGTAATATACTTATAATTATTTAAATCCATTTTCTTCTCTTCTTTAGAATAAGGGGTTTTATAATCTAATGTGAAAGAAACATTTGGAATATCTTTAAATGGTAGAATACTAATACTTCCATTTGTTTCAACTTCCATTCTTATGTCATACTTACTTAAAGAAAATAATAACTCCTTTATTTCCTCCTGGATTAAAGGCTCACCACCAGTTAATGTCACATTCTTTATTTTTGTAGATAAGATATACTCTACAATTTCATCAATATTTTCTTCTTTATATTTTGGTTTATTAAATGCATATGATGTGTCACAATATACACATCTTAAATTACAATTAGCAAATCGAATGAAAACAGCAAGTTCACCTTGTCTTATTCCCTCACCATTAACACTCACAAATTTTTCAATTACTCGCATGAATACCTCGCACAATTTTTAGGAGTTTCATAAACCTCAATATAATGACAATTAAATTGTTCATTTATCTTATCAAAGAAATATTTTGAAAAGTTTTCAGCTGTAGTTCTAAAGTCCACCTCACGTATAACAAATTCCTTTTTTAATTCTGTTAGCAATTCTTTTTTCAAGCTATTTTTTTCTACAATGAATGTGTGATCAAAGTAATCACAAAGTTGTTTTAAATAAGCTTTCAAAATGCTAAAATCCACAACCATTCCACAATCAAGGTCGCCTTTAACACTAGCAATAATTTTCCATCTATGGCCATGAATATTATGGCATTTTCCATTATAATTGCTCAAAAAATGAGCAGCATCAAATGATTCTTCACAGGTTACATAATACATAAACATCAACTCCTTCAAACAAAAAAATGAGGCAACTAAAAAAAGTCACCTCATTCAAAGTACATGTTTCCCTAGTTTTAAATTAAAGACAGGATGGTTTCGAACTGTCTTATGAAATTGCTTTTAGATTATAGCATACTTAAATTTTATATGCAAGTTCATATTATATTTTAGAAAAATGCTACCATTAGATTAATATCCCATCTTCTTAATTATTCCTTATTTTAATTTGAATATCAATAGCATCATAGTTGCAATTTGTTTGATACGCTTGATTATTAAATTTTAAATCCAAAGGATCAACCTCTTTAAATTCCTTGATATAATTGTTAATTCGATTGTATACAAATGCTTCAATTTGCTGATATGTTGGTCTATTTTCAGTTTTGAAGATATCACATGCAAATTCAACTTTTATGTAAAGGATATCCTTAAATTCTAATTTCATTTTATAATGTGAAAAACTCAAAGGCGTATTGTCTATATAATCAATGAATTTCGTAGTTTTACTAAAATATGGACTTCCCTCATTTTTTATTACTTCTTTTATTTGATTCTGAAAATAATAAACTGCACTTTGAGCATGAAAATTTTTAGAAGGCTCACTTTCTATTGTCCAAATTTCTTCTAAATCTAAAAGTGGCAATAGAATTGTCCGTTGATTAAAATACCTTTGAACAAATTCTAAAAAATGAATAGGAGGTGCTACTAAAAATAGTGAACTTACATCACTTGTAGATACAAGCATAGAATTTAGTACACTTTCCTGATTTGGATTTTTAAAATTATAAAGTTCATCTAGTTTTTCTTTTGTTACAAAAATATAACAATTAAAATCAATTTCAAGAGAGAATTTAATAAAATCCATCAACTCTTCAAGAAATTCCTTTTGCAATAACTCTTCATTTAAAACAATACTAGAAACATGCCTAAAATTCATAACAAGTGAACTTGAATTTTGTAAATTCTGAAAAAGCTCAGGAATTGTATTTCCACTTGTTTTGGCAAATTCTCCTTGACCTTTATCCTCAGTATTTTCTGTTTTTCCAATATCACTACTCAAAGGAAGATAAAAATATCCAGATAGTTTATCCTCTGTTTTTTCTATTCCCACACTAGCAATAAATAACATTTTAGAGATATCAAACCCACTACATCCAGTACATAATAGAAAAAGAAATACAACTTCTAAAATCAGAAAAATTTTATTCCTCATTTTAATTTCCTCCTTATCTTGTTATGAATTCTTAATGGTTTATCTCTTTCATCTAATTTCAAATCAGAGGAAGCTAAAAAGAATTTATGAATTCCTTTAACGTTAAAAGGAAGAAAAGGATAAAAATATTGTACACCCAAAGTTTTTTGATTATACAAATAGCATGCAAGTAAAATACTAGCAATTAAGATTCCAAATAATCCATAAAATAAAGAAGATAACAAAATAATAATTCTAGCTAAACTAATTGCAATAATATTCGTAACATTAGAACTCACCACAAAAGATAGTAAAAAACAGATAGCAGTCCCTGTCATAATAAATACACCAGCAATTCCTGAAGAAATTAAATTTTGACCAACAATCAAACCGCCAATCAAGACAATCGTAGATGAAACTGTTACTTTATTTTGACGAAATCCTATTAAATAATACAATTCAAACATTCCAAGGACAATAAGAATTTCTAAAAAAATAGGCAGATATATTCCCGTTTGCGAAATTTTTAAAGTAGATAATACAGTTAAGGAAAGGCTATCCATTTGTATTCCTGAAAAAGCAACCAAAAGTCCACAAAAAAAGATAGAAAAAATAGCAGATAAGATGATAAACCATCGTTCAAAAAAGGAAAACAATGGCATATTCAAAGCATCAATTTTTAATCTTGAAGTATAAGCTAATGTCGTTGGCAAACAAATAACAATACATATTCGATCAATTACCAATATAAATTCACCATTATATAATCTTCTACACGCTGTATCTGGTGTTCCAACATAGTGAAATGTTGGGAACAAATGATTATTTTGAAAATAAGACATGATATCTTCAATACAAATAATCGCATCAATATCAATCTTTTGTAATTGTTCAATAATATGCTTCTTCATTTCCTTATCATGAATATCTTCTATAGATAACAAGGATAAAATCGTTTTACTTCTTCTTCCAACATTAATCGTATCAATCTTAAGTTTATCATCCTTAACTCTTGTTCGAATTAAAGCAATATTTTCTTTAAAATTTTCAACAAAACCATCTCTTGAGCCAAACACATTATCAGGCTCAGCAATAGAATCTCCTGTAGGTCTAGAAGGTGCTTTAGATAAATCCAAAACATAATACTGTTTCCTTCTTTCACAAATCAGTAAACCACAAAAAATATATTGTACAATAGCATCCTCGTTGGTCTCCATTTTTTTACAGATTCCTGGTAAAATTTCATCAATATCACTATCTAAATCCTCTACAAGTCTTGGATAAAAGTCCTTCATAAATTCCAAAATATTACATAGATGTTCCTGATAATAGATTGTACAATTGGCTTTGGTTTTCTTACAAATGACATCTGAATTATTCTTTAGTTTTTCTAGCACGGTAACACTCCTTAATATACCAGAATATAATTAAAACACTTATCATAAGTAGGCTTGCTATCACTTTGAAATATAAGGATTCCATAGGGATAAATAGATAAGAAACACACCCCATAGAAAATATTGCAACAAACAAAATAATACTCATAAGTTTATGGTTAATCAAAATATTATTCCGAACCAAACTTAAATTAAATGCATATTTAAAAATACAACAAATCATAATGTAAAAAATATATGCAAAGTCAAAATTACCTAAATATCTTGTGATAGGTTCAATAGATAAACTCATAAATCCTACCCAATTTAAATTTTTAAAATAAATATCTCCTGCATTCCCTACAAAAATAAAATATTCTAATCCAAAGAAAATTAAAGATACTATGATTGCCATAATAAATTGGTTTTTTGAAAATGAGATATCTTTTTTATAGATAAGAAATGTTAAATTATCTCCAAAAAACATAAGAACAAATAACGGCAATGCCCAATAGCTTGTTTGTTTTATAGGTAAAAAAACTTTTGCATCTAAGTTAGGCTGAAAAAAAAGGGTCAAACTTAAAATAGCATATCCTAAAATTACAAACAATGTGGATATCTCCATGACATCCTTGGGACTATAATAAGATAAAACTATAATTGTTAAAAGAATAAACCCAAGCATGAAATAAAAATTTCCTGTAGGAATGAAGATTTTTGACAATAAATATATACAAAAACTAATTCCAAAAATTGTTTCCAAAAGTTTAATTATACTATAAAAATATTTAAAAAAAGAATTTTTATAAGTTTCTTCATAAGAATGAAGCATCAATTTCTTAGGAAAAACTAAAAATATTATAATCATTACCACCCCAACAATACCAGTATAATATAGCCCCATACTTCCATACTCATTATAAAAATAAGGAAACATTATAATTCTTAACCAAAGATAGTTAAAGATGGTAACAAATAAAAAAAAGCTTACTCTAGATAACTTCATCATAAGATCACCACTTATAGTATGTCTAAAATAAGCTTTTTTTATTTATTTAAATTAAGTTTGAACTTCTTTTTACACAATTTAAGAATCATATAGTTTTTTTATTATAAAAATAAAATACAATATAAAAAATGATTTTTATTTCTTAAAATCAGACAAAAAAAGTAATTAAATTTAAAATTCTACGTTTCGTAGACTTTTTTTTATATTTATTGATAGAAAATACATTTATGTTTATAGTATAAATATAGCAGCGGAGGATTAGAAAATGAACAAAAATTATGAAATAGGAAATTTTATAACATCATTAAGAAAAGAAAAAAACTTAACACAAAGTAAATTAGGTAAGCTTATTGGTGTATCAAATAAGGCTATCAGTAAATGGGAGAACGGTCAAGGACTTCCAGAGACAAAATTCATGACAAAACTATGTGAAGTCTTAGATATTACAATTGAGGAACTTTTGGATGGAAAAAGAAAGCCTGTCCTTGAAAATGAAGTTTTAGAGGATTTATCTCGTTTAGAGCATGTCTATAAATATTATAATAATGATTCTAGAGTAGAAATTGGATTAAAAGATATCTCTTTAAATTTCAAATTAGGAGAAATAGTAGCGATAACTGGTGTATCTGGTTCTGGTAAAACTACCCTTATCAATATGATTGGTGGTATGGATTCATTTGAAGATGGTGAAATTTATATAAACAATGAGGGAATCTCAAAATATGATGTTTTTGATTATGAAAACTATAGAAAAAAATATATATCTATAATTTTCCAAGATTATGGCATTTTAGAAAACTATACAATATTAGAAAATCTTATTTTAATAAGATTGCTAATGAATGATTCTTTTAAAGAGTCAAAAAGGAAAGCTTTAGAAATCCTAAAAGATACTAACCTTTTAAAATTCAAAAATAAAAAAGCAGCAAAATTATCTGGAGGGCAAAGGCAAAAACTTTCTATTATTCGAGCAATTCTAAAAGATACTCCAATTATACTTGGAGATGAAGTGACAGCCAATCTAGATAGCACTTCTGGAAAAGAGATTTTAGAATTTCTATTTAGCCATGCTAAAGATAAACTAATCCTTCTAGTAACACATCACTATGAACAAATTGAAAAATATGTTACAAGAAAAATCACACTCAGTGAAGGAAAAGTAATAGAAGATAAAAAAATTAAGGATATCAAGTATATTAATTATAAAGATATCTCTTATCTTAAAAAACCAAAAGACATTTTTTTAGGTTCCATCCTCACATTAATGCAGATAAAAGATAATTTCATTAATCTACTCTATTTTTTCTCATCTATATTGTTTTGTGCTATACTCCTTTTTGGAGGAACCAGTTTGTTTGATTATTTTGTATCCGATTATAATCAAAATTATCAATCAAAGATCAATACTATCATTGAAGTAAAAAAAAGCGATTATTCCTCACTTAATGATGAAGATTTAATTCAAATCCACAATATAAATGGAACTGAAATGGTGATTCTTCCTGAACTATATTCTACACATGTTTATGTTCATGGAATAGGGGATAATGGCTTATCTTCATATTATTTAAAGTTTGATGACTCTCTAGACTTTGGACAAATAAAAGTATCTTCTATCAATTCAAACACAGCTATCAAATCTAATGAATGTACTTTAGCCTTTCAACGATATACTTCAATACTTTTTCAAGTGGATTGTATAGAAGTCATTCATCCCAAACGTATTATTGAAGAAAATAATATCGTTTATCTTTCTGCTTTAACTTTTTCTTATATTCAAAAAACCTATAATATTAATAAAGATTTTTATATCAAAAATACGGATTATGGATTTAGCTTCAACAGCAATAATTCAGGTTCTTTAAATTCAACACTTGTTTTAAATGAAAAGTTAGAAATTGATTTGACAAATTCTTATGAAGAATTTTATATTCCAAAAAAATGTTTTGATTCTAATATAGAATTTTTGGATGCTTTAACAGAAACTTCTATTGTAGTTTGGGAAGATCAATTTGAAACTCAAGTCCATTTAACAAATGAAGAAAAAGCAAAAATTTCATATATTTTTTTCAATCATTTAGAATTGCAAGCAAGTTCTTTATATGCTATATGTCAATCAAAGCAAATTATGAATGTTGATCAAAAACTATCTAGATTAGGATATTATACCTTTAAAGCCCAGGATATAGAATTTCCACTTAAAGATTATGATTTATTTTATAGAAATACAATCTTCTTTTCTATAAGCATTGCAATAGCACTATTCATTTATATCCTTTTAAAAATCAACATTAAAAAATTCCTTAGAAGAAAGAAACCAGAATTTATATTATTAAAAAAATTAGGATTCTCTAATAAAACAGTCTATTCTTATATGATTTTCCCTATACTTCTATCAACACTTTTAGTGCTTGCTTCTTCTGGTTTTATCTATTTAGTACGACCATTTTGTATGTGGTACTACTATGTGTTGCCTCTTGGATTGCTTTGTTTAGTCATATACAATGTATGCAAAAATATCTTTGAAAATTATAGCAAAATTTTAAAGGAGGTTAAATAATGTTATCTGTTCAAAATCTATGTAAATACTATGATAAGAATAAATTGAGTGAACAATATGTTCTTAAAAATATATCTTTAGAGTTTCCAGAAGCTGGATTAGTAAGTATTTTTGGCCCATCAGGTTGTGGAAAAACTACTCTTTTAAATATACTTTCTGGAATTGACACCCCAACTTCTGGCGAAGTTTTATATAATGACTCAAAGATTACTGATGACTTTCGCTATCATAATGTTGGAGTTATCTTTCAAGATTTTGGTTTGCTAGAAAATAAAACTGTAGAGGAAAATATAAAAATTGGATATCTTGATGCATCTGAACAAGTTTTAAATGATACTTTAAAGGCTTTAGATATTTTAAAGTTTAAAGATCGTAAAGTTTCTATGCTTTCAGGTGGTGAAAAACAACGAGTTGCTATTGCTAGAGCAGTTATAAAAAAACCTGCCTATATATTAGCAGATGAGCCCACTGGAAATTTAGATTTAAAGAATAGACTACGCGTTATGCAAATTTTAAAATCTTTATCCACTCATATGCTTGTCATTCTTATAAGCCACGATATTGAGTTGGCATCTAAATTTAGTGATCGTATTATTACGCTTACAGATGGTGAAGTGACAAATGACACTTGTAAAACTATAGAATATAAAAATAATTTTGAGGCAAAAATCAAAAATTCTAAATTCAATTTATTTTCTTATTTAAAAGATACCTATAAAATAAAACATAAGACTAGTTTCTTAATGATACTATTTATGCTAGCTACAACCGTTCTAATTTGTTTTATATCAGCAAATGTCACAGGATATAGGTATAAATCAATCTCAATACCAAATAATTATATCACATTTAATGATTCACTATCTCCTACAATATTTGAAGAAATTAAGAAAAAAGGGAATTTTCAATATTCTATTAATGCAAGTAGTATTCATATTCCAAAAGAAAAAGATTTCATCAAATCTTATAAAAATTTATGTTTAGAAAATACAGACATAATACTTTATCCTTATCAAAATGAACCAATACTTTCTTCTATTAAAATAGAAAATACTGATTTTAATCCAGTATACTTATCTTTAAAACTAGCAAAACGTCTAATAAAAGAAGGCCGATTAGAAGAATGGGGATTAGATAGCTATATTCCATTAAAGAAATTATATATAAATAAAATAGAAGATTTGTTAGGCTCACAAGTTGTCGCAGGAAAAACATATGATATTGTAGGAATTGTAGACAGCGAAGTGGAAGGCATTTTATATACTGACTCATATTATACTTCTTATAAAACGCATTATGTATTAGATAAAACATATATTCATTCTAGATCTGTACCTTATAGCATATATATTAAATATAATCCAAACACCCCTCAAATTGAAACA
>JAIDKZ010000058.1 GCA_029051735.1 Anaeroplasmataceae bacterium
ATCTTTATCATAAGAATCTACTAGCAATTTCATTTCTTTAGGAAACGCATTATTTATAACAGATATAACACCTATAGCACCTAAGGACAAAGATGGAAGCAAAGTTAAATCATCTGCTGCATATAAAACAAAAGTATTTTTATCACAAAACATAGAAAGCTGTGTTTGATAGGCTAAATCTCCTGAAGCCTCCTTAATTCCTATAATGTTCTTATGATAAGATAGAATTTTTACCAACTCTAAATCTAAATTAAAACCATTTCTTTTGGGAACATTGTAAAGTATAATTGGTCGATTTACATGATCAGCAATATAAGTAAAATGGTGAATTAAACCTTCAGTATTACTTTTAATATAATATGGTGCACTTACTAAATAACTATCTATATTTAAATCTTTTAAAGTTTCTGCAAGTAAAACTGCTCTTCTTGTATTATTTGAAATGATACCCACCATTACAGGAATCTGATCATTTAAATAATCAATAACAAATTTTACTAAAGAATAACGTTCATCATCATTTAAGTTTTCCGCCTCAGCAGTTGTTCCTAAAAGTAAAATTCCATCCGTCTGATTCTCTATATGAAAATCAAGAAGCCTCTTTAATTCGTTATAATTAATTTTATTATCTTCATCAAAAGGAGTGACTAAAGCAACTATACTTCCTTTTATCATAATCTCACCAGTTTATTATATGTAAAAAAGAAAAAAGGAGATACTAAATCTCCTTCTGCAATCAAATTAAAACTTAAGCTCTTTTAACATCCTTAGCTAATTGACCACGTTCACCTTCAACAACCTCAAAAGTGACTTCTTCGCCTTCATTTAATGTCTTATAGCCATCTGCTAAAATTGAACTGAAATGAACAAATATTTCTTTGCCATCTTCAGAAACGATAAAACCATAGCCTTTTTCGGCATTAAACCATTTAACTTTACCCTTCATGAGTTATACTCCTTTCAACCCTATGGGTTAATTATACCCTAAAACTCCTCTTCAAGCAAGGTTTTTGAATTATTTTCAACAAAAAGTGATAGAAAAATGTTTAAGAAGAGTTCTTTTGTTCTTTCATCTTAATTTGAAATATTTGATAAATGAAGATGAACTCATCTTCATTTTTATTTCAACATTGATAATTCTAACTAAAATTCCCCCATATCTTAATAGGAAACATCTTTAACTATAGCTAAAACTGTATTATAATAAAAAACATATGAAAGGATGAATATTATGAAAAAAATATTACTAGAAAATTTTATTCGCTATGTTAAAATTGACACTATGTCAAGCGAAGATAGTACAGATACACCATCCACGCAAAAACAATTTACTCTTGCAAATTTACTTGTAAAAGAGTTAAAGGAGCTTGGTTTAACAGAAATAATTCTAACCAAAAATTGTTTTATTTATGCAACACTTCCATCCAATATCAAAGCCAATAAAAAGTCCATTGGTCTTATTGCTCATATGGATACTATTCCTGGTTTTTCAGGGACAAATGTCAATCCACAAATCATAAAAAACTATGATGGAAAAGATATTGCACTTAAAAATATCACACTTACTACAAACCAATTTCCATTTTTAAAACAAATGAAAGAAAAAACCTTAATTACAACAGATGGTACAACTGTTTTAGGAGCTGATGATAAAGCAGGTATTGCAGAAATTATGACGATGCTATGGTATTTCAAGACAACAAATACTCCACATATAGAAATTCACATTGCTTTTACTCCTGATGAAGAAATAGGATTGGGGATAGCAAAATTTGATTTAACTAAATTTAAATGCGACTATGCATATACAGTGGATGGAGGATTGTATAACGAAATAAATTATGAAAACTTTAATGCTGCTTCTGCCATTGTCAATATAGAGCCATCCAGGAAGTGCCAAAAATCAGATGATAAATGCCAGTGAGGTTGCTTTAGAATTCAATTCACTTTTACCCAAAGAACAGAGACCAGAACATACAGAAAACTATGAAGGATTTATTCATCTGACAGATATGAGGGGAATCGTAGGTGAAGCTCAATTGTCTTATATTCTTCGTGATCATGATGCGAAAAAACTTGAACAGAAAAAGGAAATACTTTTCGCTGCACAAAATTTTTTAAATAAAAAATATCAAAAGAACATCATTCATATCACTATAAAAGATTCATATAGAAATATGGCAGAAATTATAAAAAAGAATCCTGAATGTATAGAACATGCTAAACAAGCAATGGAGGCTTTAGAAATTATTCCTATTGCTAGTCCAATACGAGGTGGAACTGATGGAGCTAGAATTACTTTTATGGGATTACCAACTCCTAATCTTGGCACTGGTGGATATAACTGTCATGGTCCATATGAATTTGCATGCTTAGAAGAAATGGAATCTGTTACAAAAATTCTCATCGAAATCATGAAATATTCCTCATAATTTTCATTATAAATTTACCTAGATATAACACCTCCAAAGTAGGCAAAAAAACAATCCTTATAGGATTGTTCCTCATGATGATAAAGTCTACAATGGAGGTATTTTATTATGGTATGAATTTTTAAATTCACAGATTCTTTTTTAGAATGTATTTAAAGATATGTCTTCACTATATAACAAATTATCAATCATTTTTAATGAATAATTTTCAATAAATTTTACTATCTTCATCTCAAATAAATCAACATATGCATGATCATATTAAATTGCTTGAAAAATGACTTCTGCATACATCTTCTATATATGATTTGAATTAGCTAAATAGGATTCAATATTTATATTCATCCTTCAATCATTCCTAGATAGAAGAAACTTTGCTCTACAAAACATTTTTTATTGTTTTATAGTTTCAAATTTGTTTAAAACATCTCCTATAGATTTTTTATATATTTTCCCACTTCTTTTGTATTCATAATCCTACTTTCCTATCTACACTTTCATTATACAAATAAAAAAAGATTCAACAATAACTAGATAATTAAAATCAATCAAGTTATAAGTGAATCATTTAAATATAGAAAGTATGAAAGAGAATAAATTATTTCTATAATAGTCCATTGGAGCATTAGGATAAATATAAACAAATCTAAGTATATAAACTATAAAAATAACAATTGTAATTGAAATCCAAACCCATGGACTTTTCATTATTTTTTTTACAAATTGATTTTGCTTTAAAGCAATTCCTAAAAACAAAAAAGGTAGTAAAAAGATAAATGGATTATAATGAAAAGCAGCAATAAAATCTAGACGCAATAAACTAAAAGCTGCTCTACTCATTCCACAGCCAGGACATGGATACCCAATAAGAAGTTTCAAAATACAATTTTGAATTCCTAAAGCATGCGTAACAAAAACATATAACGCAAACAAAGATAAAGGTATATTATATTCACTTATAAATATCATTATATTATTTATGCCCTTCTTCATTGTCTTCCTCTAGAAAAAATTCACTTGCCCATTTGCAAGTGAATTTCATTCTTAATCTTCATCCTTTACATGATTATTAATAGAATTTTGAGCTATTGCCATACCAACAATTGGTGTAAGGAATAACCCTAATAAGAAATTAACGATTGCGTTGTTATCACCAGTAACCTTATCAATCTTTTGATAGAACTTGTAATCCCAATAAATCAAATAAATGCCACAAGTAATGATACCCAATAATATTGCTAAGAAATAGTTCATTAATGGTTCTTGATCATCTTCAGCATTTAAATCTTCAGTAGTTGTATAGAACCAGTATAAAGAATAAATACCACAAGTAAATAACCCTAGTAATACTACTACTAAAATATCTCTTTTTTTCATTACAATCCCCTCCTATAACTATCCAATTTATATATATATTATAAAATGTTTTACTTAACGAGTCAAGTATTTCCAAATT
>JAIDKZ010000059.1 GCA_029051735.1 Anaeroplasmataceae bacterium
CTCTTCCATTCTATATACCTACTTTAAATTTTTACTTATTGTATCTAATAATCGATTATTAAAGCTTGTTGCTTTATGATCTCCTTGATCTGAATATAATTTAGTAATTTCTAATGCCTCATTGATTATCACTTGTCTAGGTGCCTTACCAAACATCTCAGAAACAGCCAATCGAATGATTGCTTTATCCACTAAATTTAAACGCTCTATTGTATAATTCTTTAAGGCATTACAAATAATTTCATCAATTTGACTTTTATGTTCATGGCAAAATTTTGCTAATTCAATTGCCAATGTGTCTCCTTGTTCTTCTTCCATAGAATTTTTAATTGCCGTATCAATATCAACACCATTAAAATCCATTGTATATAAAATTTGCATCGCCTTAATTCGTGCTTCTCTTTTCATAAAGCGTACCTCTTCAATCTATTTTAGTTCTTTTCTTGTATTTTACCATAAAAAGCATCTTACTTCAATTTAAAAGAAAAAAAACCATTTATTTTCTTTTTTAAAAATTAAATGGTTTTTCTTATGATTTTATAGAAGTCTTTAATTAATTTTCAGATTTTGCTATATGATTTGTAATTAATATACTTCCTATAATAAATACTCCCATAAACAAAAAACAAGGCCATATGATTTTTAAATACTCTAAAAATATGAACTCTGTTGCCGTTTGAATGTACTGAGTTGCCATAACAATATAGAGTTGCGGAAAGATATGCGCAAAAGCTTTAGTTCCTTCTGGCAAAATATCTAAACCAATAAAGCATCCACATAAAAAAGCTGTAGCAAGAGGTAAAACATTTGAAACACAACTATAAGCCATATCACTTTTAAATAGACTAGATAGGAATAATGCCATAAATACTGCTATAAGAGCAAAAAGCATACTATTCATAATATAAAGGAATAGTCTTGATGTGATTTGTTTAGGAAATAACATCATTGCAATACAAGTTATGACTCCTACAAATAAAATGGAAAAAACAGTATAGCATATTGCTAGCATTATATTTCTCTTTCCTGTAGAATATGAACTAATTCTTAACCTACGATTGATATCTGTTGTTCTTATCTCAAAGGAAACAATTCCAACAACAGATAAAATTAATGCACCTATAATATAAACAGCCATATCATATACGCCACGCATACCTCCAGTAGATTCTTTTGATGTAAGTTCAACTTGAACCAAATGATGCTCTTTAAAAAGTTTAGTCGTATAAGAAAATGCATTTTCTTTACTGCAAATGCCTAATCGAACAGATTCTCTAAGTGAGTTAAAATAAGAATTTATAGTTGATAAAAGTGCGGTTGCTTCTAAGGAATCAGGACTTGTTTCAATCTCTATTCCTGCCTGTCCTTGAATAATTTTTTCATAGAAATCATTAGGAATATACATATACAAATCTATGTCATCCCAAAATAAAGCATCAGATACATTTTGTCCATTCTTAAGATTGACATTCTTTATATATAGTTCTAAAAAACTAAGAAACGCTTCAGTTTCTTCACTATTTTCTTCTACAATAATAGTTGCCGCAATTTTTTGTTCCTTATATTTAGTTTCTGTTTGCTGCCCCTTAATCATAAATACACTAATAAGAGTAAATATAGAAAAGTATAATATGAAAAGAAAAATATTTTTCTTAACTATTTTTAAAAACAATTTACAAACTTGCATATTTTTCACCTCGCATTTTATATATGACGATACCTACTGCAAGAATAGAAAAGCAGGCAAGAATAACAGAATAAATGATATAGTTAGTATAAGTATTATAATAGTATAAAGCATAAAGACTATTTGATATTAATGAAGCTGGATTAACATAATTAATAAAAGGCAAATACTTGTCAACCAAATGCTTTACATCCACAGCCATAAGACCAGATAAACAAGATAAAGAGAGTGTCACTGCTGTAACTATGCCTTGTGCTTTCGCTTCTCCTCCTTTTACAAATGCTCCTATAAGCATTCCGATTGTGATTCCAGAAAAGCCACCTAAAATAAGGGTTAGCAAAATAAGACCTATGTTTCCTCCAAGACTAATTTTCAAACCATAAACAAAATATAAGCATAAAACAGTTGCAGAAATTATCTGAAGAACACAACTAGCTGCAAAATATGATAACATCAGTTTCCCTTTAGATACTACACTTGATGAAATACGTATCCCTAAACTTGAGCGATCTGCACGAACATCTTGAATTATACTGACTCCAAACAAGGCTGCATAAAGACATGACATTGCCATTAAGGAATAAAAATAAAATGTATAAAAGGTAGCAGTCTTGTTTGTAGACTTATCTTTAAAATAAGAAACCTCTTCTAATAAATTTTTAATAATGAGGTTTTCATCTACTTCATCAGGAGTATGACCTAAAGAAAGTTCATAATAGTATTTTTCATATGCTGCTAAAATTGTCGTTTCAATAATTTTTGCTTGCTCAATAATCGTACTTGTTATGGATAATTCTGTTCCATTTCTTTTAGCAACAACTTTTACATCAGAATCATTTTCATAAACAAAATGCTTTATTTCACCTAATTGCAAGGCATTAGAAGCAGCATCTATAGATGAATATACTTTAACACTATATAAATTTCTTTCTTCTTCTATTTTTGCTTCTTCAAAAATAGTTTTTAATAAGACTGGTGTTTTTTCTTCTACCACACCTATAGTTATTGTGTCAATAGGCGTGGAATGGATGAATCTACCAAAAGCAAAATACTCTGCAGTTGATAATAAAATAGGAAACAACAAGATCCAAAATAGCGTTGATTTTCGTTTGAGTAAAACTTTTAATCGTGTTAAAAAAAGCATATCAATCACGCAATTCCTTTCCTGTCAACTTCAAAAATACATCATTTAGAGTTGGTAGTTCAGAATAGACCCTACCCACTGGAAGTTTTGCCTTTTGTAAAGTTTCTAATATATAAGGTAAATAGGAATCTCCTTTGATGGTTTGTATGATAAGTTCTCCAGCCTTATAAGATACCTCCAATACATAATTTAACCCTTCAAATAAGGAAACAGCCTCACTTGTTGTTTCAATTGTTATTGTTGAACCTAAATCAATCATTTCCTTTAACTTTTCCTTTGTACCATGAGCAATTACTTCTCCCTTATCCATAATTACAATATAAGAGCAAATTTGTTCCACCTCTTCCATATAATGTGAGGTATATATAATTGTTGCACCTGCTTCTTTTAACTTGACAATCCCTTCTAATATTTTATTTCTACTTTGTGGATCTACAGCTACAGTAGGTTCATCAAAAATGATTAAAGATGGCTTATGTGCTATTCCGCAAGCAATATTTAATCTTCTTAGTAAACCTCCTGAAAGTTTTTTCGGATAAAACTTTTTGTAGTCTTCTAAAGAAACAAATTCAATTGCATCTGCAACATATTTTTTCCTCAATGCTTTATCCTTGATATATAACCCGCAAAAAAAGTCAATATTATCATAAACTGTCAATTCATTAAACACTGCTACATTTTGAGGAACAAAACCTATTTTTGATTTCAAATCTAATCGACTTGGCTTCATTTCCTCATCAAACAACATAATTTCTCCCTTATCAAAACTCAAAAGTTGTAAGATACAATGAATCGTTGTTGTCTTTCCACTTCCATTTGGTCCCAAAAGACCAAATATTTCTCCTTCACGAACCTCTAAGGACAACCCATTTAAAGCTTTTAATCCATTTTTATATGTTTTTTCTAAATTTCCAACTTTTACTATCATAAGCTTCTCCACCTTCATTTTAAATATTTTTTAATAAAATACGATTCAATATTTTAAAATCGTAACCCTCTAAACTATCACTTGCTATATAATTATGGCATATTGCAAAAACCAATCCCCAGTAGCTTATAGAAAGTTTCAAAGGATCACCTGTATAAAATCCACCCTCTTTTTGTCCTTGAGCAATTATATCTGCTAAGAATCTGCAAGGACCATTACTCCATGCATAAAACAAAGTACCTTCTTTAGTTCCAGAGGTTAGACTATCATTTTCAAATATTGTAAAAAAACAAGCAAATTGCATATCTTTTCTAATGCTTTCTTCAATATAATTTGTCAAGAATAAAACTTTTTCTTTAGCTGGAATATCCATTTCAACTAATCCTTGAAAATTGTGATCTCTTTTCATAATCCATTTTTCAGAAATTGTTTTAAATAATGCTTCTTTAGAAGGATAATATCGATATAACAGTCCTTGAGATATACCTAAATACTTTGATAGATCACTAACTTTAGCACCTGCTAAACCATATTTAGCAAAATAATATAAAGCACCATTTTCAATTTTTTCCATGGTTTTATTTTTTTGTTCTAAATTTTTTTCTTCATTTCTACTCATTTCCAACCTCTTTTGAATGAATATTTATTCATTTATATATTATCATACTTTTCTATTTAATACAAGTACATATTATTTATTATAATTCACATATAACCTTAGGACAAGAAAAAAAATAGGATTAATTCCTATCTTTAATCATTCGATTTAGTACGCCCATAATCGCTGTTAAGTTTTCTGCTTCTGTTTTAGCAAGTTCATACATAAGATTGTAGACTTCCCATTCTTTTTTCTCCATTGCCAAATCTGCTATTTTTCTAGCTAGTTTCACATCTTCTTCTGCTCGAACCAATACATTATTTAAATTTAAACGAATATCTTCTTTCATTCCAAAAGCTTCCATCAGCATAGCTTCAAAATTCAATTTAGCATGAGCAATACTTTCCATAACTAATGATAGATCCATATGTCCTAATCGTTTTAGTTCATTAGAACAGACTTTTAAATAAGCAGAACTATGTGTTTTATTATCTAAATAAGACTTGATTTCATATTTTAAATCTTCACTTTTTGCTATTCCCAACTCATGCATTGGATAAGATTTATTTTCCATAATATCACCTAAACTTATTGTTATCCAAAATAAAAGATTTTATGCAATCAAAAAATCTTTTATCAAGGAAGACACCACTTTCGAATGAACAATATTGAAATGATTGTGATGATCTAGTTTAATATAACTCTTCACATTATTCTTTGTCATTTGAAATAAAAGATAACCTGATTTTTCTTTTACAAGATAATCATCTTTCCCCCATAAAATCATAGTTTCTGGTTCTATTGAATGAAATTCTTGATTGAGATTAGAAACTATTCCAACAAATCGAAAAACATGGAAATAATTTTTTTTGGGCATAATTTGTTTTAAACGAAATTGTTTTTCTGTAGTTTCATGCCTATGATAATTCTTTAAATTCATATAACGATACGCTGGAGCAAGTAGTACAAGACGATGTATTTTCCTCATACTTTGTAAATAACAAGCAATTAACCCTCCTGGCTTTCTCTTTTTATGTAATCACAATTTATAT
>JAIDKZ010000006.1 GCA_029051735.1 Anaeroplasmataceae bacterium
GAAAATATGTTATAATGATAAAAGATTATAGAAGGGATGATGGAGATGTTTGAGATTCAATCAAAATATGTTCCAACTGGTGATCAACCAGAAGCAATAGAAGAAATTGTTCATAACTTTCATCAGGGAGTAAAACGTCAAGTTTTGCTTGGAGCTACAGGTACTGGTAAGACATTTACCATGTGTAATGTGATTGCTAAAATGAACAAGCCAACTTTAGTTCTTGCCCACAATAAAACTCTTGCTGGTCAACTATATAATGAGATTAAATCTATATTCCCTAACAATCATGTTGAGTATTTTATCTCTTACTATGATTATTATCAGCCAGAAGCATATGTAGTAAGTAGTGATACTTATATAGAAAAGGATTCTAGCATAAATGAAGAAATTGATGAAATGAGGCATTCTGCAACTGCTGCATTAATGGATTATAAAGATGTCATTGTGGTTGCATCTGTATCCTGTATTTATGGAATTGGTGATCCTGATGATTATAAAGATTCCATGCTGAATATTAGGGTGGGAGAATCCTATAATAAAAAAGAATTATTGATGCGTTTAATTGAGATGCAGTTTGAACGAAATGATATAGATTTTAAAAGAGGAAGTTTCAGAGTACGAGGAGATGTTTTAGAGATTATTCCTATAACGGAGCATTCAAAAGGAATTCGCATTGAATTTTTTGAAGAAGAAGTAGAACGAATTCGTACCTTTGATGTGACAACAGGAATGAAAATAGCAGATGTTGCTTTTGCAAACATTTTTGCAGCGACGCACTTTGTTACAAATAAAACAAAATTGGAAGAAGCTTTACGAAGAATTAAAACTGAATTACAAGTAACACATAAAAAATTCATTTTAGATGGAAAGCCATTAGAGGCAGAACGTATTGAACAAAGAACAAAATATGATTTAGAAATGCTTGAACAAACAGGAACCTGTAGTGGTGTTGAAAACTATTCAAGGCATTTATCTTTACGTGGTGAGGGGGAAACACCTGCAACCTTAATAGATTTTTTTGGAGATGATTTTTTGCTCATTGTTGATGAGTCGCATGTTACACTACCTCAGGTTAGAGGTATGTATAACGGAGACCGTTCTAGAAAAGAGACTTTGGTTAATTATGGATTTCGTCTCCCTTCCGCATTAGATAACAGACCATTGCGATTTGAAGAATTTGATCGAAAAATTCATCAGGCTTTATATGTTTCAGCAACTCCTGGAGATTATGAAAAAAAATATCCAATCGTAGAACAAATTATACGACCTACTGGACTATTAGATCCTTTAATTGAAGTGAGAAAAACCTTAGGACAAGTTGATGATATTTATGGTGAAATACAAAAAAGAATGGCTTTAAATGAACGAGTTTTAGTCACTACTCTAACAATTAAGATGAGTGAAGACTTGACAGCATATCTTAAAAAATTAGGTTTAAAGGTTGCTTATCTTCATTCAGAGATTAAAGCATTAGAGCGATTAGATATTTTAAGAGATTTAAGAAGCGGAAAATATGATGTACTTGTTGGAATAAATCTTTTAAGAGAAGGACTAGATTTACCAGAAGTTTCTTTAGTCTGTATATTAGATGCTGACAAGCAAGGATTCTTACGTAGTACTAGAAGTTTGATTCAAACGATAGGGCGTGCTGCTAGAAATGCAAGTGGAAAGGTCATCATGTATGCTGATACAGTGAGTGAGGCAATGGAGGAAGCGATATTAGAAACGAATCGTAGAAGAGAAATCCAAATGGCTTATAACGATCGAAATGGTATTGTTCCTAAAACAATTATTAAGGACCTTCCATCCATCGTTACAATCAAACAAAAGAGTTCTAAAAAGACTAAGGATAAGAAGAAATTATCTTTAGAGGAAAAAATTTCTTTGATTAACGAATTAGAAGAAGAGATGAAAGCTTATGCCAAGGATCTAAACTTTGAAATGGCAGCTCAGATTAGAGATGCTATATTAGAATTAAAGGCGGGTAGATAAAATGTATTCTTTAAAAAAACTATACAAAATAGGAAATGGACCTTCTAGTTCTCATACAATAGGCCCTATGGAGGCAACTAAAGAATTTTTGAAAAGATATCCTAATTTGGATACTGTTAATGTAATTTTATATGGTTCCCTAGCATTAACTGGTAGAGGTCATTTGACAGATTATATTATTGAAAAAACTTTATTACCCATTCCTTGCAAAATAGATTTTGATATAAGCACTCAGATGAAACACCCAAATACAATGGAGTTCTTTGGCTATCAAGATAAGAAAATTATAGGGCATATGATTGTATATTCTGTTGGAGGGGGAGCAATAGAAATTGAAGGGGAGCAACCTTTGAAAGAAGAAAATATTTATCCTTTGAATACATTTAGCGAAATTGCTTTTTATTGTAAGAAGCATAAGATAAGCTTAGTTCAGTATATCAATCAAATAGAGTCTTTAGATGATTATATGGAAGACATCTATCAAGCTATGATAAATTCTGTAGAAAAAGGTATAAAAACAAGTGGAGTACTACCAGGAAGTTTACAGGTGAAAAGAAAAGCCACTTATATTTATCAGCAAAAGGTAAATGAAACAGAGTATGAAGCACTTAGAAGAAGAGTTATGGCTTATGCTTATGCAACCAGTGAGGAAAATGCTTCTGGTGGTTTAATTGTAACTGCTCCAACTTGTGGGGCATCAGGAGTGTTGCCCGCATGTTTATGCTATGCATTAGAATTAAAAAAATATGATCATAAGACCATTATTGATTCCTTAAAAGTTGCAGGTTTAATTGGAAATATAGTAAAAACAAACGGATCTATTAGTGGAGCTGAGGCAGGATGTCAAGCTGAAGTTGGTACTGCGTGTGCAATGGCAGCAGCATTTTTAGCTTCATTGGAGAATTTAGAAATAGAAGCTATTGAACGAGCAAGTGAAATTGCGTTAGAGCACCATTTGGGGTTGACCTGTGATCCTGTAGATGGATATGTACAAATTCCTTGTGTTGAAAGAAATGCTGTTGCTGCTCTAAGAGCCATTGATGCTGCGAAACTTGCAAGTTATATCAATAGTAATGAATCAAAAATTTCATTTGATATGGTTGTAGAAACTATGTTAGATACAGGACATGATTTACAGTCTAGCTATAGAGAAACAAGTGAGGGAGGACTTGCAAAAAAATTTCATTAAGGGGATGAAATGGATGGAAGAGGGAAAAGTATATAAGCTTACCATTGAAGGGTATGATATGAATGGACTTGGTGTTGCAAAACAGGATGGAATCATTGTGTTTGTTGAAAGAGCCCTTCAAGGGGAAATTGTATTAGCTAAAATTACAAATTTACATAAAAAATATGCATTTGCTCATGCAGTTAAAATTTTAGATTGTAGTATGGATAGAATTGTTAGTCCATGTCCTTATTATGAAGGATGTGGTGGTTGTGATTTGCTGCATATGCAATATAAGACAGAGTGTAAGATTAAAGAAGATAAGGTACGAAATAGTTTTAAAAAGATAAGTCATTTAGATAATTTTAAACTAAACCCTCTAATAAAAAATAAAAATATTTTAGGATATAGAAATAAGGTTCTTATGCCATTTGGCTATGATAGTGATGATAATGTAATTTATGGTTTTTATGAAAAACTATCTCATGATTTAATTTCTATTGACCAATGTGAAATATCTAATCATTATGTTAATGAGGTAATTGAATTTGTCAGAAAATTTGTTCGTGTAATGAATATTCGCATCTATGACGAACAAACAAATTTGGGCATATTTAGAGGCGTCATGGTTAGAAATAATTATAAGAATGAAATGATGCTTGTTTTAATAACAACAAAACAATATGATTTCTCTAAATTGATTGAATATATTCAAGCAGATTTTCCTTTGGTTCAATCGATATATTTAAACATAAATGATAAAAACACGAATGTAATGTTATCTTCAAATTATATTCATTTATATGGAAAAAAATCCTTAACAGAAAATATTTTAGGTTTACAATTTAATGTTTCAGCTGCTTCCTTTATGCAAGTTAATCATGATGCATGTGAGAGATTATATTTAGAAGCATTTCGTATGGCAGAATTAAAAGAGAATATGAATGTAATAGATGCATATTGTGGAATGGGAAGTATAACGCTAAATATTGCTAAACAAGTAAAACATGTTTATGGTATAGAGATTGTACCTGAAGCTATAGAAAATGCCAATTACAATAAAGAGTTAAATCATATTACAAATGCCACATTTATTTGTGGACCATGTGAAGAAGAAATTAAAAAACTAATGAATCAAGAAAAAATGGATTGTATATTTTTTGATCCTCCTAGAAAAGGCTGTGATGAAAGTTTTTTAGCAACAGTAGTAGAAATGCAAATTCCTAAAATTATATATATATCTTGTAATATTGCAACAGCATGTAGAGATATAAATTATCTAATTGAAAATAATTATGAAGTAAAAGAAGTTACTCCAGTAGATTTATTCAGCAAGACTTCACATGTCGAGGTAATCATATTGCTAGAACTAAGAAAATAAAAAAATTGTTTGCATATATGCAATGATTGGTATATAATATATGTGTAAGAAGTAAAATAAAAAAACAAGGTTAGAGGAAACTCTAATGTTGTTTAGAAATTAAACCTTAGAAGAGTTCCCATCAAACTTGGCGGTTAGGGGAACTTTTCTTTTGTTTCTTAATGAAATTTATTATTTCAATACTGATTCTTAGTATTACATAAATAATATTTAAAATCAACAAAAGCATTTCCATCAGCTCATCACCTCATAGTCGAGAAATCCATTTTTGTAATTCAAAAGAATCCATTATGGAACAACCTCACGGATTTTAGAGCCTCTCTAACCCTGTCCAAAGTCTTTCAACCAATTCCATTTAAATACATTTCAACTAATTTTACAATGTCAAAACAAAAAAATTTACTTCACTTAATAAAGTATTAAAGGATTTTTAAGCATATGCTTAATGATATTTTTTTCCTTGTTTCTCAAAAATTAATGTCACTATAAAATTCACCAATAATGCTCAAATAGCATTAACTAATTTAGATTAATTGTATTTAGGAGAGAATAAGAAGTTATCCTTTTTAGGGCTTTAGAGGTGGATTTTTAATTAAAATAAATAATTTGGATTGTCTGAGAAAAAAGTGTCAAATTTTCTTTCTAAATTTTTTTATTTTATTGTATAATTAATTTATAATATAAAAATTATGTATTTTGGAAGTGTTAATATGGGAAAACATCCCAAGAAGACTGGAAATAAGTATGGAAGATTTTTGGCAAAATACAAATTATTTATTAGAGAGAAGTATTTAAAATCTTGATTTTTAGATAAATGATTAGAAGAGGATTAATAATGCAAGAAAAAAGTAAGCCACCCTACTATGATTTAAAAACTAATATAATAAAATTGGCTGAAGATTTTACTGAAGCATATAAAAGATGTATTGAAGGAAAAAATGCTAGAATTGATGAATATGGTAGGCACGTTACGTCAGTTGTAAATATTCCAGCAATAGTAAATGCTTCATTTGCTTGTGAATTGTATTTAAAAGCCTTTTTAAATGAAGCGCTTAAGGAACATCAATTGAAAGTTCTATACAAAAAATTGCCACAATCTCTACAAGAAAGAATTAAAAGCCAGATGGATGAAAAGTTAAAAGATTTACCAATATATAATTCATTTGAAGATAGTTTAGATAAGGCCTCTATTTCATTTGTTGAATGGCGTTATATTTATGAGACAGAAAAATCAATTGGCTTTATGGGGAATAGAATAAATTTACTTTTGCCATTTTTTAAATGCTTTTTAAATATACTCAAAAATGAAATCAATGATAGATAATTAAACGTAAAAGTAATATTAATTGAAACTTTTTCTCTAATACTATGTATATATTTTGGGGAAAGATATATATTATATTAATCAAAGGTGGACATGTTATTATTTAAACTACAACATCATAATGTTCTATTATTTTTATAGATACCACACATGTGGAGTGCATAGTAA
>JAIDKZ010000060.1 GCA_029051735.1 Anaeroplasmataceae bacterium
ACTTAATATTATAGTAAGAAGAATTAATTTAGAGTTATAAGGAATAACAATTGTTTTACTTTCGGTTTTTTGATAAACATATAAAAGGTTAATTATACAATAAATGATGATTAAAAATAGCATAATTTTTAAGCATTCAAAAGTATACCCATACAATATGGTTAAAACAATGAAGGCAGTTAATGTACTGATTAAATATACCCCTAACGCATAAAATCGATTTTTTTTAGCAAAGGGGTATAAGGCTACATGATATACAAGTGCACTTAATAAAAGATATATATAATTTGGCGGCAAATAAAAACATAATACAATAGGAAGAATAATATAAAATATATTTTCTAAAGCCAATATGGATATTAAAAAAATACCAACAAACAAAGCAATTTCTTTAGGTAGAAACAATAAACAAGTTATAAAAAAACAATAATGCAATAAAAGAAATAAATACTTTTTCATATTTCAATCACCTAATCCAATATTATAAAAACTAGAATTTAAAAATAATGTCTTTATTTGATATGTTTGAAGAATTATTGATTTGATTTATTTTTTCTATTTTGATAGAATATCTAACGGTGATGAGAATGAAAAACATTATATTAAGAAGCGCTTCTCCAAGAAGAAAAGATTTATTGAAGCAGGCTGGATATACATTTACTATTGAACCTGCAGATATTGATGAGACCATAGATTTTAATCAGCCTCCTTTTGAAAATGTAAAAAAATTGGGATTGATGAAGGCCATAGAACAACAAAATAAAGATTATGGAAATATTTTAATTGGTTGTGATACAATTGTTGTTTTAAATCAAAAGATATATGGAAAGCCAAAATCAGAAAATGATGCGTTTGAAATGCTTAAAAGTTTATCTGGAAAAATGCATGAGGTTATGAGTGGAGTTGGCATTGTTTATAAGGAAAAAATATATAATTTTGGAGTTATATCTAAAGTATATTTTAAGGAACTATCAGATCAACAGATATGGGATTATATTCAAACAAAAGAATGCTTTGGCAAAGCAGGAAGCTATGCCATACAAGGAATTGGCAAGAATTTAATAGAAAAATATGAGGGGTCCTTAAATAATATTATTGGATTACCAATCGAAGAAGTTTCGGAGGTTCTTAAAAAAATATATGAAATGGAAGATTAGAGACATAGAAATACCAAACCAATTTGTATTAGCTCCTATGGCTGGAATTACGAATGAAGCTTTCCGTAAAATATGCAAGGAAATGGGATGTGGACTCATGGTGGCAGAAATGGTAAGTGATAAGGCGATTGGATTCCAAAATGAAAGAACCCTAAAAATGACCAAAGTTAATCCTGTTGAGCATCCAATAAGTATGCAAATTTTTGGTGGAGATGTTGAGTCTTTGGTTCAGGCTGCCAAGTACATTGATCAGTTTAGTGATGCAGATATTATTGATATTAACATGGGGTGTCCAGTAAACAAAGTTGCAAAAAAAAGTCATGCAGGAGCATCTTTACTACAAGATCCTAATTTGGTTTATGAAATTGTTAAAAATGTTGTTGATAATGTAAAAAAACCTGTAACTGTAAAAATAAGAATTGGTTGGGATTTTGATCAAATCAATGCGGTTGACAATGCCAAAATGATTGAAAAAGCAGGGGCAAGTGCTATTACGGTACATGGCAGGACACGGAGTCAATTTTATAGTGGCAAAGCAGATTTAGAATGGATAAAAAAAGTGAAAGAAGCTGTATCTATTCCAGTTATTGGCAATGGAGATATTATAGATGTAGAATCTGCAAAGCGGATGCTAGAGTATACAGGAGTAGATGCTATTGCAATTGGTAGAGGTGCTTTAGGGAATCCGTTTATTTTTCGTGAGCTTTTGGCATATTTTGAAAAAGGGGAGTATATTCATCAACCTTCTCATGAGGAGATTTATCAAACAATTTTAAAGCAATATTCATATCTTTTAGAATTAAAGGGAGAAAAAATTGCTTTGTTAGAAATGCGAGGCCATGTGGCGTGGTATTTAAAAGGAATGCCAGGTAGCGCCAAAATAAAGGATTTATGTAATAAACAAACTGATTTTACATCAGTAAAGCAAATTTTAAAAGAGTACTTATTTTAACAAATAAATTTGCTTATAAAAACGCTCTCATATTTTTATATGACAATGATTATGCTATAATATTTTTGAAGAAAATGAGATAATGGAGGGTATATTTCTCATGGCAATCTTATTAGGAAAAAAAGTAAAAATTTTCAGTTTATCTGCAAATAGACCTTTAGCAGAAGAAATCGCAGAATCTATTGGTGTGCCACTATCTAGTTGTGACATTATGCATTTTGCTGATGGTGAAATTAATGTGCAAATTAATGAGACTGTAAGAGGGCATAATGTTTTTATTATACAGCCAACATCAAATCCTGTGAATGATAACTTAATGGAAGTATTGATTATGTGTGATGCTTTAAAAAGAGCATCTGCTAAAACAATCAATTTAGTTATTCCTTATTATGGTTATTCTCGTCAGGATAGAAAAAGTAGAAGTCGTCAACCAATTTCAGCAAAGTTAGTTGCAGATTTATTACAGGTTGCAGGAGTGAATCGAATTATTTGTATGGACATTCATGCCGCACAAATTCAAGGATTTTTTAATATCCCAGTTGATAATTTTATAGGATTACCAATTCTTGTAAACTATTTATTAGATAAAAATTTAAGTGATGTTGTTGTTGTATCTCCAGATCATGGTGGAACAACAAGAGCACGTGAATTTGCCAAGGTACTTGATACAACAATTGCAATTATAGATAAGCGTCGTCCTGAACCAAATAAGGCTGAGGTTATGAATATTATTGGTACCGTTGAAGGAAAAACTTGTATATTAGTTGATGATATGGTAGATACTGCTGGAACATTAACTGCTGGAGCTGCTGCATTAATGGCTGCTGGAGCTAAAGAGGTTTATGCTGCATGCACACATGGTGTTTTATCTGGTTCTGCAATTGAACGAATTCAAAATTCATGTTTAAAGGAAATGATTATTACCAATACAATACGTCTAGATGAAAGCAAACAAATTGATAAGATTAAGGTTTTATCTGTTGGTACATTATTAGGACATGGTATTTTGAGAATCTTATCTGATGAACCTTTGTCTGGATTATTCACATACTCCTATGATAAATCAAAAAGAGAATTATTATAATGAAATTAATTGTTGGATTAGGTAATCCTGGAAAGGATTATGAAAGAACAAGGCATAATGTTGGCTTTATGGCACTGGATGGTTTTGCTCAAAAGCATTCTATAGAATTTAAACTTGAACCTAAATTTAAAGGTATGCTTGCAACTATAAATTTAAATGGGAATAAAGCTTTATTGTTAAAGCCTATGACCTATATGAATTTATCAGGAGAAAGTGTCAAAGCAGTAATGAGTTTTTACAAGATTAACATTGAAGATATCCTAGTTATATCAGATGATCTTGATAGTAAAACTGCTAGAGTTCGGCTTCGTGCAAATGGTAGTGCTGGTGGGCACAATGGCCATAAAAGCATTATGATGAATTTGAAGACAGAGGAGTATAAGCGAATAAAAATAGGTATTGATCGTAGTTCGGTTATTCCTGTTGTAGACTGGGTATTACAGAAATTTTCTTCAGATGAAATTTTAGCATTACAAAATTCATTTGAAAAAAGCACAGCTGCGATTGAGGATTTTATTAATGAAATCCCTTTTAATAAAATCGCATCTTTGTATTCTTCTAAATAAAATTTGGCCTTTCATGCTTATAAAAAGCATTTAAGGCTTTTCTTTTTTACAAAAAACATTATTATTTTACGATAATTTAATGTATAATAAAATATGCTACTTAAAAAGGGGGAACTCATATGTTAGCATCAACATTAACGGGAGTACAATATTTTTTAAATGCTTTGTTTTTAGTGGCAGGAATTGTTTTTTTAGTCAAAGGAGCTGACTATTTTGTAGATTCTGCTTCAGTAATTGCAAAAAGATTGAAGATACCACCAATCATTATAGGACTTACCATTGTATCTTTTGGAACATCCGCACCAGAGTTAGCAGTAGGAATAGCTTCAAGTATTAAAGGAGAAGCTGGGCTTTCTTTGGGAAATGTGGTTGGGTCAAATATAGCAAATTTGACACTTGTTTTAGGAATGTCAATCTTGATCCATCCAATTATTGTAAAAAAGGGATTATGTAAAAAGGAAATTCCATTTTTGATTATAGCGACTGTACTTTTAATTGTATTTTCCATGGACAACCTTTTATCTGGTTTTTCTGGTGTACAAAATATAATTTCACGAGGAGAGGCCGTTGTTTTTATTTTAGGAATTGTTTTATTTTGTATTATGTCAATCAAAGGGGCTCAACAAGAGGAACTGAAATTAGAAAAAGAAGAAATTGAAACATTTGATCCATTGTGGAAAACCTTATTGTTATTGTTTATTGGTCTAATTGGAATTATTGCTGGAGCTGAATTTGTTACAACTCCTGCATCTAAAATTGCAACATCTATTGGGGTTACTGTAGGTATTGATGAGGCATTAATGCTCAATGTGGTTGGATTAACTGTTGTTGCGGTTGGAACTTCTTTACCAGAGTTAGTTACTTCAGCAATAGCGGCAAAACGTAAACAAAATGAAATTGCGATTGGTAATGTGATTGGATCAAATGTTTTCAATATTTTATTCATTTGCGGTATAACTGGTATGATTCGACCACTCACCCTAACACCAGACATTATTACTGATATGATTATCTCTTTATTATTTACTATTCTTGTTTTTGGGTTTGCAAAAACAGGATTATTAAAAAAATGGTATGGAGCAATTTTATTGGGTGGATATGTCCTTTATATTATGTACATCATTTTGAGATTGTTTTACCCTAATGCTTTACTTCCACTATAACAATTACAAAATTAGAGGTGTTAAACAATGATAAAAGCAAACTATCATAGTCATTTATTTTATTGTAATCATGCTGTTGGGAATGCAAAAGATTATATTGAAGTTGCACTTAAGGCGGGATTTAAAGAAATTGGAATTACAGATCACGCACCTGTTTTTGCGTTTACCATGACAGAACAAGAGTATCATAAGGTGTTTTATCATAAGCCTATGCTTTTAGATCAAATGTATCAGCAATATTTACCAGAGCTTGAGGTAGCAAAAAAAACTTATAAAAATCAAATAAAAGTTTTATCTGGTTTTGAAACAGAATACATTCCTGCCAATGCTTTTTTTCTTCCAGTTTTAAGAAAAGCAGTAGACTATTTAAATTTAGGAGTTCACTATTTTGAATATAAAAATAAAATATATGATACGTATCATGATGTAAATTATGAAACAATTTATGGATATTTAGATGCCTGTATTAAAGGAATGGAAACGCATCTTTTTAATACATTGGTACATCCAGATTTATTTATGTTTTCGTATCAATCAGAAAATGGAAAAAGAGTGTTTGATGAGCATTGTGAATATGTAACAAAAAGAATAATAGAATGTGCAATTCAAAATGATGTTTATTTAGAGATTAATGCCAATGGGATTAAAAATTCAAAACGATTCTCAAAAGAAGGTGTTTGGTTATATCCTAATAAAGAGTTTTGGATGCTGGTAAAGCAATATCCATCAGCTAAAATTATTATTGGTGCTGATGCACATTCACCTGATGATTTAGCAGGAGATAATGTATTAAAAGTAGAACAATTTGCAAAAGATCTTAAATTAAATGTATTATCCTTTATGGAGGTAAAAAAATATGAAAATTTATAATATAAAAAAGAATTGGGAATATTGGTTTTTTGAAGAACAAGAAGAATTCTATGAAGTTTTAGAAAATACATTAAATAAAGGTTATCAAATTATTGATTCTTTTCATCTTTGTGTTGAGGTAAAAAAAGATAGCCATAAAATTATTTTCTCTTTTATTGAACAAGAAGTTGTGGATGAAACAATTAAAGATAGAATAAAAGAAATGGATAAGTCTTATCAATTAGTATATCCAAGTTATGAGACATGTATATTAAATACAATTTCTTCCATCAGGAAAAGTTATAATAGACCTATTTATTATGATACTGATCCTAAAATTGACTCAATTTTAGCAGAAAAAAAATATAAAAATATTATTATAATGCTATTAGATGGATTAGGAGAAAATATTTTAGATAAACATAGTAAAGATAATGCTTTTTTAAAGAGATATCATAGTTTTACAAATACTGCTATTTATCCATCTACGACAGCTGCTTCTACCACTTCAACTAAAAATGGCTTGGCCCCTATTTGTACAGGATGGTTAGGATGGGAAAATTATTTTAAAGAAATTGATCGTAATATTATCTTATTTAATGGCAAAAATTATTTTACAGAAGAGCCCACAGGCTTTAATGTTTATAAGGCACTTCCTTATACTTTCTTTTATGATGATTTGGATGTGAATGGAAGTATTATAGAACCAGATTTTTCTAAAGAGGAAAGAGATTTTAAAGAAATTCTTCAAAATAGTTTAAAGAACTTAAAGAAGAATCGAGATAATATCCAGTATGTATATTTTACAGATCCAGATGGATTATTACATGAGTTTGGTACAAGAGACATTCAAATCACAAAATGCATTGATGAAATAAATAATGCCTTAGAGGAATACGTTTCAAAACTACCTTCAGATACTCTATTAATTATTTCTGCTGATCATGGACATACTGATGTCAAACCAATTGAACTTCATGCATGTAAAACAATACAAAAGATGTTGAAACGGAGTCCATCCAATGATTCTAGATGTATTACATTCTGCGTATTAGATGAATATAAAGAATCTTTTATGGAAACCTTTAAAGCATTATTTGGCTATGCTTATGATATTTATCCATCTAGTGAATTAATTGATAAAGAATTTTTTGGAAAAAGAACAGATGTTCCATCTCCATATGTTAAGGATTTTTTAGCAGATTTTGTTGCGGTTGCAAAAAACGAATATTATTTTAATTATAAATCAAACGATAATATGGTTTTTAAAAGTCATCATGCAGGGATAACTGCAGATGAAATGTTAGTTCCTGTTATTATATATAGGAAATAAGCGTTACTAAGAAGTATGTTGAGGTTTATTTATAGACTATCATATAAATTCAAATATTTTTTTAGTTAATGGAAATCAATCATTAGGAAGTGAAATTATGACTGCATATAAAGGAACAGTGCTTTCAGAAGGTGTAGCAATAGGAAAGTTACATCTTATACAAGAACGCTATGAAACACTGCCTAGTAAATCTGTAAATAGGGAAAGAGAAATATTAAGAAAAGGGCTTTGTAAAACGATTCTTGAATTAAAGGAATTAATTAAAAGTAATCAAGAAAACGAAGAATATTTAAACTTTCAGATTATGATGCTTGAGGATAAAACCTTAACTGAAGAGGCAGAGATTTTTTTAATCCAAGGAGAATCTGCAATAGAAAGTATAACAAAAGTATTTCAAAATTATCAAGAACAGTTAAAAATATCTTCAAGTTTTTATTTACAGCAAAGAGCAGTAGATTTTTCAGATATAGAGCATAGGATTATACGTAATATTTCTGGAAACCCTTATAAAACACTACAAGAGAAGTTTATTTTATTTGCAGAGGATTTACCCCCATCTTATTTAATTCAAAATAAGGAAAATTTATTAGGTGTAATTACAAGAACTGGTGGAGATAGTACACATGGAGCAATTCTTTGTAGGCAGTTAAATATACCATATATAGTAGCCTCAATTCTTGCACATGAAGATGATCTCATCATTTTAGATACAAGAAAACAACAAGTAATGGTTCATCCAAATCAAAAAACAATTCTTCATTATGAAAGAATTATTAAGGAAATATCAGAAGAAAAATTGTATTCTATTCCTCATTTGGGATACCATTTTTTAGCAAATGTTTCTTCTAATACAGAAATAAATAAAGTATTAGAATATGGATTTGATGGAATAGGATTATATCGAACTGAAATGATTTTTATGAATGCAAATCATCCTCTTAGTTATGAAGAGCAATATGAAATTTATAAAGAAGCTGTTGATAAGTGTAAGGATAAACCCATCTGCTTTCGAACCTTTGATATAGGAGATGATAAGCAATTGTCTTATGTAAAATCATATCATAAAGGAATTGATAATTATAAGAACAATAAAGAGTTATTTATTACCCAAATAAAGGCTTTATTAATGGCTAACCAGTATAATAATATGAAAATTATGTTTCCTATGGTTTCTGATGTAGATGAATTCATTTATCTAAGAGATTGGGTATATAAGATAAAAGAAGAGTTAAACAATTCTAATACTTTAAAAATAGGGATCATGTTGGAAACGAAATCCGCATTAGCAAGTATTAAAGATTTTAAGGATGTTGATTTTGTTTCTATTGGTACAAATGATTTGGTATTAGATATTTACCATATTCATAGAGATACACAGACTAAAGCGATGAAGAAATATTTAAATGACTTAGTTTCAAAATTATCTGAGGTTGTTGATTTTTGTGAAGAAAATCATATAGAGCTATCCATTTGTGGAGAATTAGCTGCTATAACAACGGCATTAAAAAAATTTATGAAAATTGGATTTAAAAGTTTTTCTGTTGCTGCCCCTGCTATACGCATATTAAATAAGATATATAAAGAGGTAAATAAGTAAAAGTTCATCATCTTGAATGAAATTACAAAATTTGTCAATAATAGTAGTAATGGAAGTGATTATTATGAAAATGGCAGGTATTGTCAGAAGAATAGATGAACTTGGAAGAATTGTAATTCCTAAGGAAGTAAGGAAACGACTACGAATGGATAGCGGAGATTTGGTGGATATTAGTATATTAGATGAAAATGTTGTTTTGACTAAATTTCATCCCTTAAATCACGATGCAATGCTGTTATCTTCTTTTTGTGAATCTTTAAAGGAAACATTCAGAAGTGATATTATTATAACAAATGAAAATACTATCATTTATAATACATTGGATGAATGCTTGAATAATGAAGATTTAGATCAAGAATTTAAAAAGCGTGTTAATTCTTATTTGGAAAAAGAAATGTCTGCATTGACGAAATTAAATTTGACAGATTCATATTATCTCAATCGTGATTTTATAATTTTTGAAATAAAAATTGCAGAAGAGCATTATGGATATTTGTTGTTATTAGATGATATGATAGGAAAAAAACAAAAGGATCTTGCATCTTTAATTTTAAACTATGTGAATAAAATTTTAAAAAATTAAAAAAATATGATACAATCATAATATGGAGGAAATATTATGGATTGTGTTTTTTGTAAAATTGTAAATCATGAAATACCTAGTTTTAAAATATATGAGGATGAATACACCTATGCTTTTTTAGATATTGCAAAAGATATTGATGGACACACGTTAGTCATACCTAAAAAACATGTATTAAATATATTGGATTGTGATAATGAGACTTTAACTCATGTAATAAGAACGATTCATTTAATTTCAAAGCATTATGTAGAAGATTTAGGGTTTGATGGAGTTAATGTGCTAAATGCTTCTGGCCAGGCTGCAGAGCAGAGTGTATTCCATTTGCATTTTCATATTATCCCTAGAAAAAAAGATGATGGATTAACTACCTTTCCAGTCTTGCCAGGGACAAAAAAAGATTTAGAAGAAATGCAGAACTATTTAAAATTAAATTAAACAGAAAATAGTATTATTAAAGTGGTAAGATGTTTATAAACATAAAAAAACGTTTATGAGCATCTTTTTTCTTTATTTATACATATTTTGATGAAAGCGTGCATATACTTAATGTGTAAACTATATTTATAGTAATGTACAAGCTGTTAAATAAAGGAGATATTATATGAATCAATTAATTAGAAGATGTATAGCAGAATGTATTGGTACATTTGTTTTAGTATTTTGTTCTTGTGGAGTGGCGGCTGTTTCTGGCGGGAATTTAGTGGCAACCTCCTTAACCTTTGGATTATCCTTAATTGCTATGGCATATTCCATTGGGAAAATATCAGGATGCCATATTAACCCAGCAGTTTCCTTTGGATGTTTTCTTGCAAAAAGAATGAATATTAAGGATTGTATCTGTTATATGCTATCTCAGTTTGTGGGAGGATTTCTAGGTGCATTAGTGGTTTTTGGATTATTTAAAATGTCTAATGTTACATTGGCAGGAGATGCTTGTAATTATTTTGTTGGATATGATGCTGTAACGAATGCCAATTTAAATCAAGGTGGAGTATGGGCAGCACTTATTGCAGAAATGTTACTTACTCTTGTGTTTGTCTATGTTATTTTAAATGTTACAGATGAACATGCTGGCTATAAAAAGATTGCAGGTATTATTATAGGTCTTACCTTAGCATTGGTACATTTAATTGGTATTCAGTTGACTGGAACATCTGTCAATCCTGCTAGAAGTTTAGCTGCCGCAATTTCAGCAGCGATTTATAATCATAGTCTTGCTGCATTGTCTCAGGTTTGGATATTTATTCTGGCACCTCTTATTGGTGGAGGTTTAGCTGCTGGTCTTTATGGTATGTTACATAAGGATGAAGAATTGTTAGATTTTGAATGATCCAAGTTAGTATTAGAAAGTTCTTAGATATTTTGTCTAAGAACTTTTTTAATTTTTGAATATAATTAAGAAATTCTTAAGGATTTATCCATTGAGAAATGATATAATGGTTGAATATGGAGGTACTTTATGAAATTTAATTGCTTGATTATAGATGATGAGAAAATACTGGCTGATAGCACTGCAGAATATTTTAATCTTTTTGGTGTTGCTACGCATGTTGCTTATAGTGTTTTAGATTGTTATAAATTTTTTAAAGAACATACAACAGATTTAATTTTACTTGATATCAATTTGGAAGATGGAAGTGGGTTTGATTTATGTAAGGATATTAGACAATCAAAAGATATTCCTATATTATTTGTATCAGCAAGAACAAGTGATGATGATAAAATTATTGCACTTAATATTGGTGGTGATGACTATATTCAAAAGCCCTATTCCCTTGGTGTTTTGCTTGCAAAAGTTAAAGTTGTATTAAAAAGATATGGAGGACTTGGTAATATAGAATATGTAGATGATAATTTACATATCAACTTTGAGGCTAAGCAGGTTAAGGTAAATGGTAATAAAATTAAACTTACAATGCTTGAATTTAAATTATTATCTTATCTTGTTGAGCATAAAGGCAAGGTAATTTCTAAAAAAGAACTTTTTGAGAAAGTTTGGGAAGATAAGTTTGTTGGTGATGGAACGCTTAATGTTCATATCAGAAGATTACGTGAGGCAATAGAAAATGATCCCAATAATCCAAAATATATTGTTACCGTTTGGGGCGATGGTTACAAATTTTTGGGAGGTAATGAATGAAAAAGCAACTTCTTTTAATAGGCTTTCTTTTTGTTTTTTTAGTTGAAATCCTTGTACTTATTATTTTTGCTATCCAAACGCCTAATTTTTCACAAGATACTGTTGCAGTAAATGAAGTAGTACAATCTGTAACACAAGATTTTAATTCTTTAGAAGATCATAAAAACTCTACTATACTTGATTATGTTGTTTTAGATGAATTTGATAATATACTTTACAAAACACAATCAAATTTATCTGAAAGTGTGAATCAGGCTATTGCGCACAGAGATACCATACTAGATATTACAATTGATAATGAATTGGTTGGTAAGGTGATTATTTATAACAAGGGAGCACAAACTCTACAAACGCAAAAGCAAACAGCAATCATTATTTTGTTAGTTGCAATCATCATTCAATGTGGATTATGTATTGGGTATACAGTATATATGCATTTTACGATGATTAGACCATTTAAAAAACTAAAAAGTTTTGCTATGCGTGTTGCAGGTGGGAATCTTGATATTCCGCTTGAAATGGATAGAAAGAATTTATTTGGTGCATTTACGGAAAGCTTTGACATTATGCGTTCTGAACTGAAAAAAGCACGTATCTCTGAAGCACAAGCAAATGCAAGCAAGAAGGAACTTATTGCTAAAATTTCTCATGATATAAAAACGCCAATTGCAAGCATTAAAGCTGTTTCTGAAGTGGGACTTGCTGTAACAGGCAATGAGAAAGATAAGGCAAACTATACGCAAATTATAGGTAAGGCTGATCAAATTAATACGCTTATAACAAATCTATTCACGGCAAGTCTTGAAGAGTTACAACAGCTTACTGTTACACCTACTTATATTAGAAGTGGCAAAATAAAAGTTATGATTGAAAACGCTGATTATCTACATCGTGCTACCATTCCTGATATTCCTGAATGTTTGCTATATGCGGATGGTTTACGATTGCAACAGGTTTTTGATAATATATTTGCAAATTCTTACAAATATGCAAACACAAATATAACTGTTATGATAGAAAAATCTGAAACTAATATCCACATCATTATAGAAGATTTTGGTGGTGGTGTTCTTCAAGAAGAAATACTTACGTTAAAAGAAAAATTTAAACGTGGCAGCAATTCTACAAACATTGAAGGTGCAGGATTAGGTCTTTATATTTCTGACTACTTTATGAATGAGATGGATGGTAAACTGAATGTTAAGAATGGTGCACATGGATTAAAGGTAACCATCAGTTTACGTTTAAGCAGAAAGAATTAAGAATTATTTAAGAAATCATTAAAGATTTTTAAGAATTACTTATCATATAATGCATATGTAAAAAGGAGGTTTCTATGAAAAAAAATATACTACTTAAAACCGAAAAATTATGCAAGTCTTTTTCTAATGGTGGTCATCAACAGCACGTTTTGAAAAATATCGATTTAGAACTTTATCAAGGTGATTTTACTGTGATAATGGGGACAAGCGGCGCAGGCAAATCTACGCTTTTATATGCACTATCAGGAATGGATACACCATCAATAGGTACAATTACATTTGGAGATAAGGTTATATCTAATTTATCACAAGATGGGCTTGCCGTGTTTCGTCGTGATCATTGTGGTTTTGTGTTTCAACAAATTTATCTTATTGACGGAATGTCTGTTATGGATAATGTGCTTTCTGCAGGACTACTTGTAAATAAAGATAAAAAGGCTCTAGTTGTAAAGGCAAAGGAGCTTTTTGCAGCAGTTGATATTTCTGAAGATACGCAAAAAAAATTCCCTTCACAAATATCAGGTGGTGAGGCGCAACGTGTAGGAATTGTACGTGCCCTTATTAACAACCCAGAAATTCTTTTTTCTGATGAGCCTACGGGTGCACTTAATTCAAAGACAGGACTTGATGTACTCAACACGCTCACAAAATTTAATGAGCAAGGTCAAAGTGTTGTTATGGTAACACATGATATGCGATCTGCTCGTCGTGGCAATCGTATACTTTATTTAAAAGATGGAGTTATTTTGGGTGAGTGTGATTTGGGGAGATATCAACACGGTGATATGGCAAGACACGAAAAGCTTTCTGCTTTTTTAAAAGAAATGGGGTGGTGATATGGAAAAGTTGTTTCTTATCGCTCGCTCTAATATGCGGAAAGCAAAAGGACAGACCATAGCCATAGTCGTGCTTATTTTGCTTGCGGCGATGCTGTTAAATCTTTGGCTTATGCTGTCTATGGACTATAAAGCCAATTTTGATAGATACCACGACAAGCTCAATGCCGAACACATTACGCTTACGGTGGACGACAGCGATGGCGCAGTTTATGAATTTTTATCACAAATGCTTGATAGCGACGACGAGGTGAAAGAGTACCGTCTAGATAACGCTATGCATATGTTTGGCACGTTCCCCTATAACGGCGGAATGATGAACGGTGATTTTATCTTTATGGATAAACAAACGGCTGTAACGCGCACGATAGGAAAAGCCGAAATCGTTGAGGACGGCAATTTTGCAAGCGGTGTTTATCTGCCTATGTTATATAAATCAGACGATTTTTCCGTGGGTAAAACTGTCGAAATATCTATCGGCAGCTATCCCGTAGCATACACGATATGCGGATTTTTCAACAGTGTAATGATGGGTTCGCACAACTGCGCGTTAACGCAGATTATACTTACGGCGGACAAATATGCTGAGCTTGAAGCTTTGAATTACGCCCCTCGGACAATGTTATGTTCAGTGCGCTTAAATAATAAATCAACCAATCTTAACTATGAGGCAAAGTTAAAGTCGGTTGTTTCCAAACGTTTTCCCAACACCCGTATGACCAGCAACTGTTACGATATCGTTGTACAGTCGCGGTATATCTCGCAGGGGATATGCTCCACTATTATGAGCGTTATGGCGTTTTTGGTTCTGTTGATTGCGCTTGTGGTAATTGTTTCGAATATCATCAATTATATACAGGTAAATATTAAAAACCTCGGCGTGCTTAAAGCCGTAGGTTACACATCAAGGCAACTTATTTGCTCACTTTTATTGCAGTTTTTGGGACTGACTGTTTTAACGGCAATCGTGGGCGCGGCACTGTCGTATGCGCTGTTTCCGGCAATAAATATGATGATGATAGCGCAGACGGGAATACCGTATGCCATTAGCTTTTTGCCGTTGCCCGTTATTATCTCGCTTGCAATTTTGGGCGGTGCAGTTGCACTTTCTGTTTGGCTTTCCGCTCGCAGAATCAAAAAAATAGAACCCATCGTCGCGTTAAGGTCGGGCGTTCAAACGCACAATTTCAAGAAAAACCATGTTCCGCTTGAAAGGACGAAAGTTTCGCTTAATTTTGCGCTTGCTTTAAAAACAACACTTTCAGGGGTAAAACATAATATTACTGTTTGTATAACAATGTTTGTGCTTTCGCTCGTCGTGGTGTTTTCGGGGCTTATGACGGAAAATATGATTGTCGATATGGCGCCTTTTATAAACCTGATAGTCGGCGAAACGGCAGACAGCGCAATAAATGTGCAGGCAGAAGCTGAAGATGATTTTCTTGAAGTATTGAATTCAGACGGTCGGGTGGAAAAGGTCTATCTTTACAACTCTTTGAACATATCGCACGTTGGCGGGGCGGAGCTTATGGCAACGCTTTGCGACGATTTTTCAAAGGTGAACAATAGTAGCGTCGTGTTCAAAGGCAGATTCCCCAAGTACGACAACGAAATTGCAATTGCCGCAAAATACGCAAAGGAGAATGGGTTTTCAATTGGTAACGAAATTGAAATTACGGCGAACGGCAAAATAGAAAAATACCTTATCAGTGGTTTTACGCAAATTACAAACAATCTGGGGCGCGACTGTTTATTGACCAGGCAGGGGTATGAGCGGTTGGGAACGTTACAAAACGTTACTTATTATATCAATCTTGCGGATGGCACGGATATAGACGCTTTCAACGAAGAAATATTAAACAATTTTATGGGTGGCGTAAACGGTGTTATAAACGTGTTGGCTACGGTTGAAGCTGCGGGTAGCGTTTACGTTTCACTTGTGACCATCATTGTAATTGCCATACTCGTGCTTTCTACGATTATCATAGCGTTTGTGCTGTATCTGTTGGTGCGCACAATGCTCAACAATAAAAAGCGTGACTACGGAATTTTAAAATCGTTGGGCTTTACAACGCGGCAACTCGTTTTGCAAACGGCTATTTCGTTTATGCCTGCTATCATTTTTTCAACCGTTTTAGGCATTATTATAAGCTGTCTTGCTATCAATCCGCTTATGTCGCTGTTTTTCAGTAGTATGGGAATTGTAAAGTGTACTTTTAATATACCCTTCATATTCGCTATGGTTGCAGGTGTTGGTCTTATTATTATTTCTTTTGGCATTGCAAGTTTACTTTCATTTAAAGTTAAGAAAATTTCACCTTATACTTTACTTATAGGGGAATAAAAAAAGGTAGAATTAAATTTCTACCTTTTGTTTTTTAATATGCTACTTTATGTGCTAATCTTAATTTATCAGCAATCATTGCAATAAATTCTGAATTAGTAGGTTTGCTTTTATTATAACTAATTGTATAAGCAAAGATTTGAGAAATTGCATCTACATTTCCTCTATTCCATGCAACCTCTATAGAATGGCGAATGGCACGCTCTACTCTAGAAGAAGTAGTTTTATATTTTAAAGCAATAGAAGGATAAAGAACTTTAGTTATTCCTCCTAATACCTCAACATTGTTATATACCATAGTTATTGCTTCTCTTAAATACAAATACCCTTTGATATGAGCTGGAACACCAATTTCATGTAACAATTCTGTTATTTCAGTGTCAAGATCTTCATTTGTGTTTTTGATTTTTTCTTTTAGGTTATATGTAGCTCCTTTGGCTAATTTTTCACTCATTAAACCAACAATTGTTTTATAAAGATTATTTAAATCTACTGGTTTTAGAATGAAATAATCTGCACCTAATGATGATGTTCTTGCCATCAAAGCTTCAGTGCTAAATGCAGTTAACACAATAATTTTTTCAGGTCTTTTGTATTTTGGATTATCTCTCAGCTCCGCTAATGTGTTTACTCCATCTAAATCAGGCATAAAGATATCTAATAGAAGAATATCAGCAGTATTAGTTTCTAGATACTCTAATAAATCCTTGCCACCTGAGAAAGTTTGCACAACCTCCATATTTGGTTGCATTTTCAAGAATTCGCTGATCATACATAACAATTCTTTATTGTCATCAGCAATGATTATCTTGGTCATTTGTATATTACCCCCTTAAATTTACACTGCTATGATAATAGAAAAAATCTTGAAATGCAAGTGTTTTTTAACATTTTTATAAAACTTTTTCTACGTTCGACAAAATATTTCAAGTATTGACATAAATAGAAAAAATTATTTATTTTAATTTGAAATAATTTATTTAAAGTTGTTTTATTATATTTTGTAAAGAAGAATGTATGATGGAATGCATTACAAATTTCTTTTAATTTTTAAATAAATAATGTATAATGAATATAATCGAAAAGAGGGATAGATTATGTTTGAAAAACTAACTAGAACAAAGGTTTTCCGTGATCCTTTATATGGCTATATAGAGGTTGATTATGTTTTAATTGCAAAGCTTATTGACTCTAAGGAAGTACAAAGATTGAGAAGAATACGTCAATTAAGCGGTGTTTCTATGGTGTTTCAGACAGCAGAACATTCAAGATTTACGCATGCACTAGGTGCATATCATATGGCAAATTTGGTTTTGAAAAACGTAGAAGGAATTGACTGTTTAAGCGAATATGAACGAATTTTATTTTTAGCTTCAGCTTTATTACATGATGTGGGGCATGGTCCATATTCACATGCTTTTGAGAATGTTTTACATACGCATCATGAAGAAATGACGATAAAGCTTATTTTATCTCCTTTGACTACGATTCATCAAATTTTATCAGAGTTTACTGGATTGGCAGAGGATATTGCAGGAATCATTTCTCATAGTGGAAAATATCCTTTGATTGAATCTTTTGTTTCTTCACAATTAGATGTAGATCGTATGGATTATTTATCAAGAGATGCTTATTTTACAGGAGCTACTTATGGAACGATTGATATGCATAGACTACTTCGTAGTATGCAAGTCAAGGATCAACAAGTATTATTTAGAGCCTCTGGTGTTCATTCTATTGAGTCTTACTTGATGAGTCGATATCATATGTATTTTCAGGTGTATTATCATCCAATCGCAAGAGCTTATGAATTAGTATTAGAAAGTATATATAAAAGAATCCACGATTTAACTAAGATGGGTGTGAAGATAGAAGCAAGTATAGAATCTTTTTTAAATGTTGTTAAGAATAATAGTGATGTTCTATCTTATATTGAATTAGATGATGCTTATGTAAATGGATTCATTAAGCAACTTATAAAATCATCTGATCCTGTATTAAATCGTTTAGCAAATGCATTTAATGATCGATTATTATTTAAATATATTGATTTAGCAAATGAGCCAAATAAAATTTTTATTGATCAATTAAAAAGTAATGCTAGTCAACATCCATATGGTAAATATTATTATTATGAGAATGCTGTTTCTGCTGTAGCATATTTGCAAAATGGAAATCAATCTAATCAAGATATTCGTGCTATTAAAATTGTATTACCTAATGGTGATATTAAAGATTTAGAACAATATTCTCCCATTATGGAATCTTTGATTTCTTCAAGTTATAAAAAGGTAGAAAGAATTTATTATTTTGAGGATTTAAATGAATAGTATAATCATAGTTGAGGGAATCCATGATGAGGATCGTATTAGAAGTATTTATCCTAATGCACAAGTAATTACTACAAATGGAAGAGAAGTAAAAAAAGAAACAATAGAATTGATTCAATTATTGTCCAAAACAAATCAGATTATTATTTTTACAGATCCTGATACGCCTGGTGAAAAAATCAGGGAAATTATTTCTAACGCAGTACCAGAGGCTGCTCATGCTTTTTTACGAAAAAAAGATGCTATAAGTAGAAATAAAAAGAAAGTAGGAATTGAGCATGCAACAAAGGATTGCATTATTGAATCTCTATCTCAAATTTATCAGCCTCATCAAAATGAAGATAAGATTAAGAGAGTAGATTTGTATGAATTGAAATTAAGTGGTTTTGAACAAAGTAGAAAACTTAGAGACAAGGTTTCTTCTTATTTAAATATTGGAAGACCAAATGCGAAAACATTTTTAAATCGTGTCAACTTGATACAAATTGAAAAGAAGGAATTAGAACAGATATGTCAAAAATTGGAACAGCAGGATTTGTGAATAAATCTTTAAAACATAATCAGCTTACTGCAAAAAAGAAATATGGTCAGAATTTTTTGATAGATCAAAATATTTTGGGAAGAATTGTTGATGTTGCTGATATTTCAAAAAAAGATGCTATTATTGAAATCGGACCAGGACTAGGTTCTTTAACTGAGGTGTTATGTGAAAGAGCTGGATATGTTTTGGCTTATGAGATTGATTCAGATTTATTAGAGCCATTAAAAGAAAATTTAATAGGATTTTTGAATTATAAAATCATCAATCAAGATATTTTAAAGGCGAATATCAAGCAGGACATAGAACAATACCTAAAGGGATATGATCATGTTTATGTAGTAGCTAATTTACCCTATTACATAACAACGCCTATCATTTTAGGTTTATTGTCTCAAGAACTTAACATTCAAAGATATGTTATGATGATGCAGTTAGAGGTTGCTGACAGGATATGTGGAAAACCTCAAACAAAAGATTATAATGCACTAAGTTTGATGATTCAATATAAAGCAACAGCGAATAAAGTATTAAAGGTGCCAAGAACTGTATTTGTACCTGCTCCTAATGTTGATAGTGCTGTTGTCCGTTTAGATGTATATGATGTTCCTCCTTTAAAAGCGAAAGATGATCAAGTGCTTTATGAAGTGCTAAGGAATTGTTTTATACAAAGGAGAAAGACTTTATATAACAATTTGATTGTATCTTATGATAAATCATTTGTTGACCAAATGCTAAAGGATTTACATATTTCTCCTAGTGTTCGTGCTGAGGCACTTGACCTGGCAGATTTTATTTCGATTAGTGATTATATAACACAAAAAAGGTGAAAAATTCATACCATATTTATAGGTGATGAATTTGAAAAAGGGAGATGTTGTTGCTAGAATTTCTCATAATCAGGATATTATTTTTGTGATAACTGAGATTAGAGAAAACATAGCAATATTACAAGGATTATATACCCGTTTGATTGCGGATAGTGATTTAGAAGATTTGGTGTTAGTAGATGCAAGCAGTTTAACAAGGGTTAATGAAATAAAAAGCGAGTATGAAAAGAAAATAATTTCTTCTTACAAAAAGAAAATAGGTCATGTTACAGGAAAGATATTACATTTAGATAGTGATGCTTTCTTTATGTCAAAATGTATGAATTTATATAAGTCTTTAGGTATTTACGCATATGGTGTTGAACTTTCTGAAAGTTTAATGCCTATACAAATATTGGGATATATTCAAAGAATTAGGCCAAATATAATTGTAATAACAGGACATGATTCTTATAATAATCGTGGCATTGATGATTTAAGAAATTACAAAAACACAATCAATTTTATTAAAACGATTGTAGCTATTCGTAGCAGATATGATTTGGATGATGTTTGTATTTTTGCAGGAGCATGTGGAAGTAATGCTGAAAGTCTCATAGCTGCTGGAGCAAATTATGCATCTTCCTTTGATAGAAAAAATATAGAAGCATATGATCCTGCAATTGTAGCTATCATGGTTGCAATAACTCCATTTAATCAAATTGTAGATATTGATGATATTTATAATTTTTCAAAGATGCAAAAGGGAAGTATTGGTGGAGTGGAGTCTTATGGAAAAATGAGATTACTTGTTAGATAAGGGTGTGAAATTATGATTTATGAAAAAGCTTATGCTAAATTAAATTTTGCTTTAGCAGTTGGAAAAGAACATGATGGATATCACGAAGTGGAAAACCTTATGGTACCAATCAGCTTATATGATGAACTTTTTTTCCATAAATCCGAGGATGTGAGAATAGAGTGCGAGATTGAAATAAAGGATAATATTTGTTTAAAGGCAATTCAACTATTTAAAGAAAAATTTCATATTTCTGAAGGGGTGACTGTTTTTTTAAATAAAAACATACCTATCATGGCTGGACTAGCAGGAGGAAGCAGTGATGCTGCTGCAACGTTGCGAGGATTGAATCGACTTTTTGAAACGAACGCAACCAAAGATGAATTAAATGAGATTGCATGTAAGCTAGGATCTGATGTTCCATTTTTTTTGCAGAATAAAGCTGCTTTATGTATAGGAAGAGGAGAAATTGTTCATCCAATTGATGCCGATTTTAAAAATATAAGTTTTTTATTGATTAAACCAAATTTTGGTTTGTCCACAAAAGAAGTGTATCAGAATTTTAAAGAAAGTAATAAAGATCGCACTTCAATAGTTAAACAAATTATTGAAGCTGCAAATGAAAAAGATATTCAAGAGTTAGACCAATTGATATTTAATGATTTGGAGAATGTTGCTTTAGATTTGTCTAAAGAATTAAAGGTACTTTTTGATAAAATCGATAGTTTGAGTTATCATCCTCACATCAGCGGAAGTGGACCATCCATTTTCATTTTGAATGCAAAAACAAAAGATTTAGAAAACATAAGACAATTAGATTCGCAATTAAATTTATTTTTGTGTCATACAATTTAAGCACTTGATTAAAGTGCTTTTTTCTTCAAAAAACTTAATAAATTATTTTGTCAAAAAATAGGATTTATTGCATAAAAACAAGAGTGATTTGATAGAATATATATTGGTGAAACTATGACAATTTTAATTCTATCAGTTTGTTTAATTTTATATTTTGCTGCAATGTATACATTGATTGAATTAACGTTGCGTGCTTTTCAAACTAAGTATCGTTGCACTTGGATGCTGATACTTTTAGTATGTTTTTGTATTCCTATGTTTTGTGTGTTAGATTATGTTCATCGAGGTATATTTTTTATAGAGATTTTGGCAACAATAGGCTATTTGATATTGGCTTTTTTAATCTATTATTTATTGTCATTGCTTGTAATTATTGTCATTCGATTTATTATCAATGTGATAAAAAAACAAAAGACATATTGGTATGATAAAACAACTATATTTATAGGAACAGGAATGAGTATTGTTGTTTGTATTATTGGAATTGTTTGTGCCCAAGTTCCTGTTTATTCTGAGTATAAATTAAACATTGGACTTAAGGAGCCGTTGAAGGCTGTTGTGGTATCCGATATTCATTATAAATCAACAGGATCATTGTTATCTTTGAGTCATATGGTTGAACAGATTAATTCACAAAATCCAGATGTGATTTTTATGGTTGGTGATGTTTTTGATAATCATGTTGAATATATAGATAAAGAAGAATTTATTATGATAACAAATCAATTAAATGCAAAATATGGAATTTATGCTGTTACTGGGAACCATGAATTTATTAATAATTCTTTAGAACAAATACAATCATTTTATGTTGGTAGTCAAATAAGATTATTGGTAGATGAAGAAATTACGATAGCAAATCAATTTAGAGTTTATGGTAGAATGGATTATAAATGTAGAAGGGAAAACTCTAACCTATATTTATCAAAAAGTCAATTACCATTAATTGTTTTAGATCATCAGCCACAGTTTTTTAGAGATGCAAAAGAAAGTGGTGCAGTTTTACAATTTTCTGGTCATACACACAATGGGCAGATTTTTCCTGGAGATATATTTCTTTATTTTATGAATCTAATCATGTACCAAAGTCCTTCAAATGGAACTCATTCTTATGACGATTTTACACTTGCAATTACCAGAGGTTATGGGACATGGGGATTTCCAATGAGACTTACAGGAGCAAGTCAAATTATGATTTATCATTTAACTTAAAATAAACATTTCTAAACTAAGTATTGCATAGTCTTTATTAGGTGATGAAGATTGAATGTTAAGGTTACTGGTGGTGGAATGATAAAAGGAAATGTCTCTTGTTCAGGAGCAAAGAATGCAAGTATACCGCTTTTATGTGCAAGTTTGCTTGCGAAAGGAAAAGTATTGTTAAGAAATGTTCCAAGAATAAGTGATGTTTTTGATATATGTGGTATATTGAAACGATTGGATTGTAAAGTCGTATTTAAAGGACATACCATGCTCATAGATAATACAAATTTAAAATATAGGCCCCTATTATTTGAGGAATGCCAAAGAATTAGAGGGTCATATTATTTGATTGGTGTTTTTTTAACCTTATTTTCTAAATGTGAGATTTTACTTCCTGGAGGGTGTAAAATAGGTGCACGTCCGATTGATATTCATTTAGAGGCTTTTTCTGATTTAGGGTATGAATATCAAATCACAGATAATGTTTTATGGGTTTATAAAAAAAAGGCAGTAAAGGAAGCAAACATTGTTTTGAAAAACAAAAGTGTTGGCGCATCAATTAATGCTTGCTTTGCAGGATTATCATTAAATCATTTTGTTATGCATAATATTTTATTTGAACCAGAAGGGAAAGATGTTTTAGATTTTTTAAATAAACTTGGATATCCTGTAGTTTTAAATGATGATAATATCGCATATACAAAAAAGAATTTAGAATTTAAATTGACAAAGCACACGATTGTTTCAGATCGTATAGAGGCGATTACCTATATGGTTTTGGGATTGCTTGCTGGAGATATTACAATTAAGAAAATTGAAACAAAAAATTTAGAGACACCTTTGAAAATATTGAAAGATGCGGGATATAATGTTTTATATAATGATTCTGAAATTCATGCAAAAAAAAGTATAGGAGCACCTATGGAAGTGAAAACTGAAGTTTATCCTGGATTTCCTACAGACGCTCAATCAATGTTTGGTGTATTATTTGCTCGAACAACTGGAAAATCAAGCATGCAAGAAGCTATTTTTGAAAATCGTATGCATATCTATTATGATTTATTAGATTCAGGGGTGGAATGTTTAATTAAAAATAATAAAGCTATCGTAGAAGGAACAAAAACAATCTATTTAAAAAACTATAAGGCATATGATTTAAGACATGGAGCAGCTTTATTATTGCTTGCTTTATCAAATGAAGGAGAAGCATTGATATCAAATTTTGATTATGTGTTAAGAGGTTATGATGATTTTATTAATAAGATAAGGGCTCTGGGAGGCAAAATAGAGATTATTTAATCTTGCATAAAAAGGAAGTTAAGTTCTTCCTTTTTTCTTTATTATGGTATAATATTAGGTGGTAAAGGCAAGGAGATAGTATGTATTATATAATTTTAAACTCATCAGAATGAAGCTTTATGACCAAAATAAATAAGATCATAGATTTAGAAATAAATCAACTTAAAAAAAGTCTAAATTTTTAATGATTATGATGCTCTCCTTATGTGCGTTATTAATAGCTTCAATAGAAAGTATTTTGTTGTCTTTTGATTTTACGCTCATGTCTAGTTTTGTCGAAACTCTTTTTTTGTTTTAGGGAATATGGTATCCTAGATAAAACAAGAAAAGAGATAGTATATATGAAAAAGATTCTAAAATTAGTAAAGACCAAACTTTATCAACAAAATAAATATGATAAAAAAATCTATGAAAAATTAACAAAACAAGCTATTGAGGAATATGAGAGCGGTTTAAAAAAAGGAATGTCAAAAGAAGAGTCTTTAGAGGAAATAAATAAGATCATAGATTTAGAAATAAATCAACTTAAAAAGAAACCCAAATTCCTATTTCTTATGAGTATCTCTTTACTTGCGTTATTTTTATCCTCTTTAGAAAGTATATTATTGGCTTTTAATGCAACATCATATATAGAAGTGGAATTAGGGTTTGTTGCTGCAGTATGGCTGGGAGTTTTTATTTATGCGATGATATTTAAAAAGAATAAAACCAAATGGAATATTGCAATTTTGATTTTGTTGTTATCTTGGGTTGGATCTTTTCTTTTTTTAGAGTTATCTTTTTTAAAATGTCGGTATACTTCTTTTGAAACATCAGTCTGGGAATATATATTTCCTTGTGTGTTTAAGGTGTCTCGTTATTTAATAGGTGAGAACCGTGTTATTGTATCTGGCCTTGCACCACGGAGTGTGCTATATGATGTTTATTTAAATTGGTTAATTTCACTGATTATGTGTATAGGAGCTGTTAGCCTTTATATAAAAGAATTGTTGAAGTTAAAAAAGAAGTAGAATTTTAATTCATTTATCATGGAAGCAATTTGCTTCCTTTTTCTTTTGAAAAAATTAAAATTTATTCTTGAAATTATTTTAAAAATGGTATATAATATGAAAGCTTGCGTGCAAGCATATATTAGCTGTGAAGTGGGAGGTTGCCGACACACTGAGAAACGTTGTCATTGCAATGTATCGGGTTTTCCCATGGAGCAAGTCTATACAAGATTATAGGCGAAAGGAGTTTAAAAAAATGGCAAAATCAAAAATTAGAATTCGTTTAAAATCTTATGATCACAGATTGTTAGATTTATCAGCAAAGAAAATTGTTGATAGTGTAAAGAAGACAGGTTCAACAGTAAATGGACCAGTACCTCTTCCAACTGAAAAGGAAATCTTTACAATCTTACGTTCACCTCACGTTAATAAGGATTCTCGTGAACAATTTGAACGTAGAACACATAAGAGATTAATTGAAATCGTGGATCCAACTCCACAAACAATTGATGCTTTAATGCATATTGATTTACCTTCTGGTATTGATATTGTTTTAAAGTAAAAAAAGAAAATAAAAGAAAAGAGGAAAAATTTCAATGGCTAAGGGAATCTTAGGTAGAAAATTGGGCATGACTCAAATTTTCGATGCAGCTGGAAGTTTGGTTCCAGTGACTATCATTGATGCAACTCCAAATGTTGTTTTACAGCATAAGACAGTTGAAAATGATGGATATGTAGCTGTTCAAGTTGGTTTCTGTGATAAGAGAGAAAACTTATCTAACAAACCTGAACAAGGCCATGTTGCAAAGGCTAACACTGCTCCTAAGCGCTTCATAAGAGAATTCCGTTTCTCAGAAGCACAAGGAAATGAGTTATTATCTTACAACGTTGGTCAAGAAATTAAATGTGATATATTTGCTGCTGGTGATGTAGTGGATGTAACTGGTACTTCAAAGGGTAAAGGATTTGCTGGTACAATTAAACGTTACAATCATGCTCGTTTAAGAATGAGCCATGGTACATCAGCTTGTCATCGTATCGTTGGTTCTATGGGTCCTATCAAAGGAAATATGAAGGGCAAGAAAATGCCTGGTCATATGGGACATGAAACCGTAACATTACAAAATTTAGTTATTGCTGCTGTAGATACAGAAAGAAACTTAATCTTAGTTCGTGGTAATGTACCAGGACCTAAGAAGGGGTTAGTTGTTATCAAAACAGCTGTAAAGGCTAATTAATTAAAGAGATTGTAGAAAGGAGATTTACTATGCCAACTATAGCATTATTAAATCAGTCTGGAGAAAAAGTTAAAAATTTAAAGTTAAGTGATGAAATCTTCGGAATTGAACCTAATACACAAGTTATTTATGATGTTGTAAATGCACAAAGAGCTGCTATGCGTCAAGGTACACATGATACTAAAGGTCGCAGCGAAGTTCGCGGTGGTGGACGTAAGCCTTGGAGACAAAAGGGAACTGGACGTGCTCGTCAAGGTTCTATCCGTGCTCCACAATGGCGTGGTGGTGGAGTTGTTTTTGGACCTACTCCAAGAAGCTATGCATTTAAATTAAATAAAAAGGTTAAGCAATTAGGTTTAAAATCAGTTTTATCTTATAAGGTAAAGGAAAGCAAATTTGTTGCAGTAGAAGCAATCAAATTTGAAGAAATTAAAACTAAGAATTTCTTAAAGTTCTTAAGTGATATTAAGGTTGAAGGAAAGACAATTGTTGTTTGTACTCCTGAGGAATTAACTGTTGAAGCAGTTATGTCTTCAAGAAACATTCCTGGCGTTTTCCTTACACCAGTAAACAACGCTAGTGTTTATGAAATCTTATGTTATGATAAGATGGTTGTAACAGCAGGCGCTGTAGCATATTATGAGGAGGAATTGAAGTAATATGACAAAAGCATTTGATATTATTCAAGGTCCAATCATTACTGAAAAATCAATGGCATTAAAAGAAAAAGAAAATAAGTATACTTTTAAAGTTGCTAAAAGCGCAAATAAAGTAGAAATTAAAAAGGCTGTTGAAGAAATATTTAAAGTAAAGGTTGAAAGCGTAAATACAATCAATGTATTACCTAAGCGTAAAAAGGTTGGAAAATATGAGGGATTTGCTCCTGCATATAAGAAAGCAATCTGCAAATTAGCTAAGGATAATAAGATTGACGCCTTCGAAATCTAATTAGGAGGAACTATTAACATGGCAGTTAGAAAATATAAGCCAACGTCAAATGGTAGACGTAATATGTCTGTATTAACTTTTGACGAAATTACAACAGATACTCCTGAGAAATCATTGTTAGCCCCTTTAAATAAAAAAGGTGGTCGTAACAATTCAGGAAAAATAACAGTTCGTCATCAAGGTGGCGGAAATAAGAGAAAATACCGTATAATTGATTTTAAAAGAAATAAAGATGGTATTCCAGCTACTGTTAAGACAATTGAGTATGATCCTAACAGAAGCGCAAACATCGCATTGCTATTCTATGCTGATGGTGAAAAGAGATATATCCTAGCTCCTAAGGGTTTAAAGGTTGGAGATGTATTACTTTCTGGAGAAAAAGCAGATATCAAACCTGGTAATGCTATGGTGATTAATCAAATTCCAGTAGGTAGTTTAATTCATAATATTGAATTACATCCTGGTAAGGGTGGACAAATTGCACGTAGTGCTGGTGTTTCTGCTCAGATTTTAGGACGTGTTGATAATTATGTTCTTGTACGTCTTGGTAGTGGTGAGGTTCGTAAGATTTTAGCTACTTGTAAGGCTACAATTGGTGAGGTTGGAAATGAATCTCATGAGTTAGTTAGAATTGGTAAGGCAGGTAAAGCCCGTCATATGGGATTACGTCCTGAGGTACGTGGTTCAGTTATGAACCCTAACGATCACCCACATGGTGGTGGTGAAGGTAAGTGTCCAATTGGTCGTCCAACTCCTGTTACTCCATGGGGCAAGCCAGCTCTTGGTCTAAAAACTCGTAACACTAAGAAAGCTTCTACTAAGTTAATTGTACGTAGAAGAAACGACAGATAATAAGGAGGAAATATTATGGCTCGTTCAATTAAAAAAGGACCTTTTTGTGATGACCATTTAATGAAAAAGGTAGAAGCACAAAAAGAAAATCATGAGAAAAAGGTAATTCAAACTTGGTCTCGTAGATCAACAATTTTCCCTGCATTTATTGGTTTTACCATTGCAGTATATAACGGTCGTGAGCATGTTCCTGTTTATATTACAGAAGATATGGTAGGTCACAAGTTAGGTGAATTTGCTCCTACAAGAACTTACCGCGGACATGGCGCAGATGATAAGAAAGCAAAGAAATAGTCTAAAGGAGGATTAATAATATGGAAGCAAAAGCAACTGCAAGTACTGTTAGAATCACTCCTCGTAAGGCTCGTCTTGTTGTAGATTTAATTCGTAATAAGGATGTAGCTGAAGCAAAAGCTATTTTAAAGCTTACAAACAAGAGAGCTTGTGAAGTGGTATCTAAAGTATTAAATTCTGCATGTGCAAATGCAGAGCACAATTATAATATGGATTCTAGTAATCTATATGTTAAAACAGCATACGCTAATGATGGTATTCGTATGAAAAGAATGTTACCTCGTGCAAAGGGTAGAGGAGACGTTATTTTAAAAAGAACTTGCCACATTACAGTTATCGTAGCTGAAAAAGAAAGCAAGTAAGGAGGATATTCACATGGGTCAAAAAGTAAGTCCTACTGGTCTACGTGTTGGTATTAATCGTGACTGGGATGCTGCATGGTATGCTGCAAAAACAGATGTAGCTGATCTTTTATTAGAAGATTTAAAGATTCGTGATTATTTAAACGAAGTTTATAAAAAAGCTGCAATTTCACGTGTTATTATTGAACGTTTAAAGGGAACTAACAAGGATCGTGTTAAAATTACACTATACACTGGTAAACCTGGTGTTGTAATTGGTCATGAAGCTGAAACTAAAAACAAAGTTGTTAAAGAATTGGCTTATAAGACTAAAAAAGAAATTATTTTAAATGTTGTAGAAATTAAGAAACCTGAATTGGATGCAACATTAGTAGCAAAATCAATTGCTGAGCAACTTGAAGCACGTGCATCATTCCGTCGTGTTCAAAAAGTTGCTATTCAAAGAGCTTTAAAGGCTGGCGCTAAGGGTGCTAAAACATTAATTTCTGGTCGTTTAGGCGGTGCAGAAATGGCACGTAGTGAAGGATACAATGAAGGACAAGTTCCTCTACAAACTTTACGTGCAGATGTTGATTATGCTGTAGCAGAAGCACATACAACTTATGGTAAGTTGGGTGTTAAGGTTTGGATTTATAAGGGTGAGGTTTTTGAGTTAACTCCAAGAAGTTTAACTGAAAAAAGACCAGCTAAACCTGTAAATAAAGGACCAAAGAAACCAGCTAAGGAAGTTAAAGAGACAAGCTCTAAAGGAGGTAAATAATTATGTTAATGCCTAAAAGAGTTAAATATCGTCGTCCTCATAGAGTTTATTATAAGGGTAGAAAAGCAAAGGGTGGAACTGAAATCGCATTTGGTGAATGGGGATTAGTTGCTACTGAAGGATGTTGGTTAACAAACCGTCAAATTGAAGCAGCCCGTATTGCAATTACTCGTCATATGAACCGTCAAGGACAAGTATGGATTAAAGTATTCCCTCATCTAGCTAAGACTAAGAAACCTCTAGAAGTACGTATGGGTTCTGGTAAAGGTGCTCCTGAGACTTGGGTAGCTGTAGTTAAGGAAGGATTAATATTGTTTGAGGTTGCAGGTGTTTCTGAGGAGATTGCACGTGAAGCTTTACGTTTGGCTTCTCATAAATTACCATGTTTAACTAAAATCGTTAAAAAAGTAGGTGACGAGCAATAATGAAAGCACAAGATATTCGTAAGTTAACAAAAGATCAAATTGAAAAGAAGATTTCTGATTTAAAAGAAGAGTTATTCAATTTAAGATTTCAAGCTTCTCTTGGCAATTTAGAAAAGCCTGCTCGTATGAATGAAGTAAAGAAAGACATTGCTAGAATGAAGACTATTTTAACTGAAGGTTCTTATAATAAGGAAGATGCTCCTAAAAAGAGAACTAGAGCTAAAAAAGCTGTTGAAGAAACTAGCAATGGAGCAGAATAGGAGGAGACAGCATGGAACGTAATACTCGTAAATATTTTACAGGAACAGTTGTTTCTGATAAGATGGAAAAAACAATCGTTGTATCTGTTGATACTTTTGGTGTAGCTAAGCTTTATAAAAAGCGTGTTAAGAAATCAACAAAGTTTCACGTTCATGATGAAAACAATACGGCTCATGTTGGCGATGTTGTAAAATTCATGGAGACTAGACCTCTATCTAAGACAAAGTGTTATACACTTGTTGAGATAGTTAAGGCTAAAGAGACTCTTTAATATCGGTTCCTGAAAGGAGGTACTATCATGGTTCAACAAGAAACTAGATTAGCCGTTGCAGATAATAGCGGCGCTCGTGAATTATTAATTATTAAAGTATTAGGTGGAGCATTACATCGATATGCCAACGTTGGTGATATTGTTGTTTGTTCTGTAAAATCTGCAGCTCCAAATGGTGCTGTAAAAAAAGGTGATGTAGTTAAGGCAGTTATTGTACGTACAAAGGCTGGCTTAAGAAGAAATGATGGCTCTTATATCAAATTTGATGAGAATGCAGCCGTTATCATTCGTGAGGATAAAACCCCACGTGGAACTCGTATTTTCGGACCAGTTGCTAGAGAATTGCGTGATAAAGATTATATGAAAATTATTTCTTTAGCACCCGAAGTACTATAAGGAGGTGCACATAAATGCATATTAAAACTGGTGATACTGTTGTTATCATTGCTGGTAAAAACAGATTTACAAAAGATAAAAAAGGGAATATGGTCCCTACAACAGGAAAGGTAATTAAGGTTTATCCTAAAACTAACAAAGTTGTTGTTGAAGGCTATAATATGATTAAGAAGCATCAAAAGCCAACTCAGGCAAATCAAAATGGTGGCATTATTGAAAGAGAAGCTCCAATTGATGCATCTAATGTTATGTTATTAGATCCAAAGGAGAACAAGCCTGTTCGTGTTGGAATCAAAATCAATGAAGATGGCAAAAAAATCAGAGTTTCTAAAAAATCTGGTTATGAGTTTGATTAGTCTACTTGGAGAGGAGGTAAACAATAGTGAATCGTTTACAAGAAAAATATCAAAATTCTGTTAAAGCAGAATTAGCGAATAAATTCGCATATAAATCTTCTATGCAAATTCCAAAGGTTGAAAAAATCGTTATTAATATGGGAGTTGGTGATGCAGTTGCTAATTCTAAGGTATTAGATGATGCAGTTGAAGAATTAACACAAATTACCGGCCAAAAACCAGTAGTTACTAAAGCTAAGAAATCAATTGCGAACTTCAAACTACGTGAAGGTATGCCTATTGGTTGTAAGGTTACTTTAAGAGGCGAAAGAATGTATCAATTCTTAGATAAGCTTGTATCAATTGCATTACCTCGTGTACGTGATTTCCATGGTGTTAATGGGAATAGCTTTGATGGACGTGGAAATTATACATTAGGTGTTAAGGAACAATTAATTTTCCCTGAAATTAATTTCGATAAGGTTAAAAAAGTTCGTGGTATGGATATTGTTATCGTAACTACAGCTAAAACAGATGAGGAAGGTCGTACTTTATTACAATTAATGGGTATGCCTTTTAGAAAGTAAGAAAGGATATAAACTATGGCAAAAACATCAATGGTTGTTAAAAATCATAGAAAACCTAAATATAGTTCTCGTGAATATACACGTTGCGAGCGTTGTGGTCGTCCACATGCTGTAATTAGTAAATTCAAGTTATGTCGTATTTGTTTCCGTGAATTAGCATACAAAGGACAAATTCCAGGCGTTAAAAAAGCAAGCTGGTAATTTTTCTTAGAATAGGTAAGGAGGAATAAAATTATGATGACAGATCCAATTGCGGATATGTTAACCCGCATTAAAAATGCAAACACAATGCGTCATGAAACTGTAACTATGCCAACGTCTAAAACAAAAACAGCAATGTTAAATGTTTTAAAGACAGAAGGATATATTGCAGATTTCAATGTTACAAATGATGTTAAAAGTGTTACAACTGTTACATTAAAATACACTGCTGATAACCAAAGAGTTATTAAGGGGTTAAAGAGAATTTCTAAGCCTAGTCTTCCAGTTTATACAACTGCTGAAGATCTTCCAAGAGTATTAAATGGATTAGGTGTTGCAATTATCTCAACTTCTAAGGGTATTATGACAGATAAAGAAGCTCGTAAGTTAAAAATTGGTGGAGAAGTTTTAGCTTACGTTTGGTAAGATTAATTAAAAATATGGAGGTGTTGTAAATGTCTCGTATTGGTAATAAGGCTATCACATTACCTGCAGGCGTTAGCGTAAATGTTGCTGAAGGAAATTTCACAACTGTTAAAGGCCCTAAGGGTGAGTTAAGCTTTCAATTCAATAGTGAGCTAGAAATTGCTACAGAAGGTAGCGAATGTGTAGTTAAGCGTCCAAACGATACAAAACTAATGAAAATGATGCATGGTACAACTCGTGCATTATTACATAACATGGTTGTTGGTGTATCTGATGGATTTAAAAAGACGCTAGAAATTAACGGTGTAGGTTACCGTGCTCAATTACAAGGAAATACAGTTGTTGTATCTGCTGGTTATTCTCATACAGTAGAAAAACCTATTCCAGAAGGATTAAAGGTAGAAATGCCTAAGAATACAACAATTATCATTTCTGGTATTGATAAACAAAAAGTAGGACAATTTGCGGCAGAGATTCGTGAGATTCGTAAGCCTGAACCTTATAAAGGTAAAGGTATTAAGTATGCTGATGAGCATATTCGCCGTAAGGAAGGTAAAACTGCTAAGAAGTAGTAGAAAGGAGTGCTAGTATATGATTAATAAGGTATCTAAAAATGTAAGCCGTCAAAAAAGACACTTACGTATTCGTCAAACTTTAGCTGGTACATCAGAAAAACCAAGACTAAATGTTTTCCGTTCAAATAAGCAAATATATGCACAAATCATTGATGATACTACAGGTAAAACATTATGCTGTGCTTCTTCTCTAGAAAAAGAAGCAGGTTTAAAGAATGGTTCAAATGTAGAAGCTGCAACTAAAGTTGGTGCTTTAATTGCAAAGCGTGCATTAGATTTAAAAATTGAGGCTGTTGTTTTTGACCGTGGTGGTTATTTATATCATGGACGTGTTAAGGCTTTAGCTGAAGCAGCAAGAGCTGCAGGATTAAAATTCTAAGGAGGGTAAAACTTTATGCGTCAAGATAAAAAAGAACGTAAGGAAGTTGAACAACCAGAGTTTGAAGAGCGTGTTGTTACGATTAACCGCGTAACTAAGGTTGTTAAAGGCGGTAGACGTTTCCGTTTCGCTGCATTAGTTGTAATCGGCGATAAGAAAGGAAATGTAGGCTTTGGTACTGGTAAATCTCAAGAAGTACCTGAGGCAATTAAGAAAGCCGTTGAAAATGCAAAGAAGAATATGATTTCTGTTGCCACTGTGAAAACTACTATTCCTCATGAAGTAACTGGTGTTTATGGAGCAGGTCGTGTAATTCTTAGACCAGCTAGTGAAGGTACCGGAGTTATTGCCGGTGGTCCAGTACGTGCTGTTGTAGAATTAGCAGGCATCAGTGACATCTTATCTAAATCATTGGGTTCAGCTACACCTATCAATGTAGTTCGAGCTACAATAGAAGGGTTAAAGAGTTTAGAGACTGTTGAACAAGTTGCTTTAAGACGTGGTAAGACAGTTGAAGAAATTCTTGGGTAATTGAATATGTATAAAATTACATTAGTTAAGAGTTTAATTGGTCGTAAGCCTAATCAAGTTGCAACAGCAAAGGCTTTAGGTTTAACTAAGATCGGTCAAACCGTTACAAAAGAGGAAAATGATGCAATCCGTGGTATGATCGTTACTATCGCTCATATCGTTAAGGTTGTTCAAGAATAGTAGGAGGTTTTCAGACTATGTTAAATGAATTAAAGCCTGTAGAGGGCGCAAGACATGCAAAGAAACGTGTAGGACGTGGAATTGGTAGCGGTCTTGGAAAAACAGCTGGTAAAGGTTCAAAGGGACAAAATGCTCGTTCTGGTGGCGGAGTTCGTCCTGGTTTTGAGGGTGGTCAATTACCTTTATTCCAACGTTTACCAAAGATTGGTTTCCACAGTCATTCTCACAAGTTCTATGCAATTGTTAATATTGAAAAATTAAATTGTTTTGAAGATGGTGCTACAGTTGATGCAAAGAGCTTAATTGAAGCAGGATTAATCAAAGAAACATTAGATGGTGTTAAAGTATTAGGTCAAGGAGAGCTTTCAAAGAAATTAACAGTTAAGGTTAATAAGGTATCAAAATCAGCACAAGCAGCTATTGAAAATGCTGGTGGTACTGTAGAGGTGATCTAATTTGTTTGAGAAATTGAAAAAAATTTTAAGCAATCGTGAGATTGTCCTTAAAATAATTTTTACCTTTGCAATTTTATTTGCATTTAAGGTAGGAACTTATATTCCAATTCCACTTGTGTCAACTACAAGTATTCGTCAGGTAATTGCAGGAAATGATTTTTTAACAGTTTTAAATGCTTTTTCTGGTGGAGGTTTATCTAATTTCTCTATTTTGGCATTAGGTATTTCACCATATATTACTTCATCCATTGTTGTTCAAATGCTTCAGCTTTTAATTCCAAAATTAAAGGAATGGAGTGAGCAAGGAGAAGTTGGAAAGCAAAAAACAAATCGTGTAACACGATATGTTACAATTGCTCTTGCAATGGTTCAGGCATTGGTACTTATCTTTGGTCTTGGATCAAAGCCAGAGAATGTCTTAGTTGATTCCTTGATTCAATATAAAAACTTTTATTGGTTGTTCTATGTATATATGGCAATTGTAGTAACTGCTGGTTCTTGTTTAACCATGTGGTTGGCAGATTTAATTACACGTCATGGTGTAGGAAATGGATCTTCTATGATTATTTCTGCTGGTATTGTATCATCTATTCCAGCAATGTTTAGTGCATTAAATGCACAATATTTAGGAAATAATTTTTCAGGATTAAATGTATTCCTATATATATTAGTAATTTTGTTATATATTGGTATGATACTTGCTGTAGTGTTCTTTGAAGGTGCAGTAAGAAAAATTCCAGTTCAATATGCTAACCGTCAGGCTTCACAAGGATCTGATATTCCAGTAAAATTAAATAGTGCAAACGTAATTCCAGTTATCTTTGCATCTACATTGTTGAGTATTCCACTTACGATTGTTGGTGTTATGGGATTATCTACAACAAGTTCTACTGGTGCATTTTGGGTGAATGAAATATTCTCCTCTGCTAAGCCAATTGGCTGTATATTATATATTGTATTAATTGTGTTCTTTAGTTTCTTTTATTCTTTTATGACAGTTGATCCTGATAAAATAAGTGATAACCTTGATAAACAAGGAGCATTTATTCCAGGATATCGTCCAGGAGAAGATACTAAAGTTCAATTATCAAGAATGCTATTTAGAATCACTTTAATTGGTGCTGCATATTTAGTATTTGTTGCATTAGTGCCAATCATTGTTACAGCTGCATTTGGATTTACTTCATCTGCAATAACAGTTGGTGGTACATCTTTAATTATCGTTGTAGGTGTGGCTATTGAGACATTCCGTCAAATTGAAACTGCATCTGAAACAAAGGATTATAAGGGCTTCTTAGACTAAGCTTAAGGAGGAGTTACCAATGAAACTATTAATAATGGGTAGACCAGGTGCTGGAAAAGGCACGCAAGCTGCAAATATAAAGGAATACTTTGGAATTCCACATATTTCTACAGGAGATATGTTTCGTGCAGCAATAAAAAATGGTACTAAGCTTGGTTTAACAGCTAAAGAATATATGGACAAAGGCTTACTAGTTCCTGATGAGGTGACAATAGGCATTGTCAAAGAAAGATTATTAGAGCCAGATTGTAAAAAGGGATTCTTATTAGATGGATTTCCTCGTACAATAGCTCAAGCAGAAAGCTTAGAAAGCTTTTTAAAAGAAAATAAGATTGAACTAGATGCAGTTTTAGATGTTGATGTTCCTGTAGAAATTTTGGTAAGACGTATGGTTGGAAGACGTGTATGTAAAGGCTGTGGAGCTACATATCATGTTGAATTCAATGCGCCAAAGAAGAACGGAATTTGTGATGTATGTGGTACACCATTAATTCAAAGAGCTGATGATACAGAAGCAACAGCAGAAAATCGTTTGGCTGTATATGATAATAATACAGCTCCTTTATTAAATTTTTACAAGGAAAGAAATTTATTAAAAACTGTAAATGGAAATCAATCTTTAGAAAAAGTTTTTGAGGAAATTAAAGCTGTATTAGGTGCTTAAATATGATTGAAATCAAAAGCGAACGTGAAATAGCGCTATTAAAAGAGGCGGGACGTATTGTAGCATTGTGTCATGAGGAAATGAAAAAACAGGTTCGACCTGGTATTTCAACTCAAGAACTAAATGATATTTGTGAAAAAATCATTCTATCTCATGGTGCAACTCCATCCTTTAAAGGATATGGTGGGTTCCCCTCTGCTGTTTGTGCGTCTGTAAATGAAGTAGTTATTCATGGTATACCAAATAAAAAAACGATATTAAAGGCAGGAGATATCATTGCTATTGATATTGGTGCTTGTTATAAGGGATACCATGGTGATTCTGCTTGGTCATATGCAGTTGGACAAATCAGTGAAAAGGATAAGCTTCTATTAGAGGTGACACACGATAGTCTGTTCAAAGGTTTAGAACAGATAAGAGAAGGCGCTCATCTTGGAGATGTGAGTGCTGCAATTGGAAATTATGCTACATCCTATGGTTTTGGAGTAGTAGAAGAATTTACTGGTCATGGTGTAGGAAAAAAACTCCATGAAGATCCGCCAATTTTTAATTTTGGTATTGCTGGAACTGGACCTATTTTAAAGGAGGGTATGGTTTTAGCTATTGAACCAATGATTAATGCAGGTACCAAAAGGGTGCGTGTTTTAAAAGATGGTTGGACTACGGTAACTCGTGATAATTCAAAAAGTGCTCACTATGAGCATACAATTGTAGTGCGTAAAAATGGTTATGAGATATTAACTACGCTATAATAAGGAGACAAACATGGCAAAAAAAGACGACGTTATTGAAATGGAAGGGAAAGTACTTGAAGTACTACCTAATACACAATTTATAGTTAAACTTGAAAACGATCATCAAGTTTTGGCCCACGTTTCTGGTAAAATCCGCATGAATAACATACGCATCTTACCAGGGGATAAGGTAACATTAGAGTTATCAACATATGATTTAACACGTGGCAGAATTACTTACAGACATAAATAATATTGGAGGTATTTAAGATGAAAGTAAGACCATCAGTAAAACCAATTTGCGATAAATGCAAGGTAATTAAACGCAAGGGCCGTGTAATGGTTATTTGTGAAAACCCTAAGCATAAGCAAAGACAAGGATAGAAAGTAGGAGGCAATAAAATATGGCACGTATTGCAGGAATTGATATTCCAAGTGAAAAGCGTATTGTTATTTCATTACAATATATCTATGGTATTGGTGAAACAACATCAAAGAAAATTTTAAAAGCTGCGGGTGTTTCTGAGGATATCCGTACAAAAGATTTAACTGAAGAACAACTTCAGGCAATTCGTACAGAAGTTTCTAAAGTTAAAGTAGAGGGTGACCTTCGTAGAGAAGTTGCTTTAAACATTAAGCGTTTAATGGAAATTGGATGCTATAGAGGTATGCGTCATAGAAGAAACCTACCAGTTCGTGGACAGAATACAAGAAACAACGCACGTACTCGTAAGGGACCTAGACATACTATCGCAAATAAGAAGAAATAATAAGAGGAGGATATAAATTATGGCACGTAAAGTTACAAAACGTCGTGTGAAGAGAAATTGCCCATCTGGCGTTGCACATATTCATTCGACTTTCAATAATACAATCGTTACTATCACTGATCCAGATGGAAATGTTATTTCTTGGAGCAGTGCAGGTGCATTAGGCTTTAAGGGTAGTCGTAAGTCAACTCCTTTTGCCGCACAAATGTGTAGTGAAGCAGCTGCAAAGGCTGCAGTGGATGCAGGTGTATCCAAAGTTGAAGTTTCAGTAAAAGGACCTGGTCAAGGTCGTGAGGCTGCAATCCGTTCTTTAACAGTAGCTGGTCTAGAGATAACTGCTATTACAGATGTTACACCAGTTCCACATAATGGCTGCCGTCCACCTAAACGTCCAAGAGGATAATAATTTAGATGTATTTTTTAACAAGTAAAAAAATATAACAGGAGGCCCATTAATGAAAGATTTAAAATTCGAAAAACCTAGAACAAGCATTGAAGAGATTGCTGATCAAGGTAATTATGGTAAATTTGTTGTTTCACCATTAGAAAGAGGATTTGGTATTACCTTAGGTAATGCGTTAAGAAGAACTTTACTTTCTTCTTTACCAGGTGCTGCCTTTGTCAATGTGAAAATAGATGGTGCAGAACATGAATTTCAAAATGTTGATGGTGTAGTTGAGGATGTAATCACAATTATTTTAAATTTAAAGCGTATTGTATTAGCTGTGGATAGTGATGATCCTGACTTTGAAGCTATTGTTGAAATTCATAAAGGAGAAGGAGAAGTTACTGCTGGGGATATCATCCATAGCAATGAAGTAACTATCGTTAATCCTGAACAACACATTGCCACAGTATCAGCTGGTGGAGATTTACATATGTTCCTAACAGTTCGTAAGGGCGTAGGATATGTATCTTCAGCTGCAAATAAAGAATATAATCAATCTGTTGGCGTGATTTCAATTGATTCTATTTATACACCAATTGTAAATGTTGCATTTAATGTTGAAAAAACACGTGTTGAAAATGTTAATGTAGCATCATTTGACAAACTTGAAATAGAAGTACAAACAAATGGTTCTATTACAGCAAAAGAAGCTTTAGCAATTGCTTCTAAAATGATGATAGAACATTTACAGGTTGTAGTTGAATTAAGTGAGAAAGCATCCGTTACAGATTATATGACAGAGACTGAGGATGACACTCAAAATCGTAAACTTGAAATGACAATAGATGAACTTGATTTATCTGTTCGTTCTTATAATTGCTTAAAGCGTGCAGGGCTAAATACAGTTGCTGAGCTAGCTGCTAAGTCAGAAGAAGATATGATGAAGGTTCGTAATCTTGGTAGAAAGTCATTAAAAGAAATTAAAGAAAAATTAGAAGCCTTAGGATTAGGCTTTAAAAAAGATTAATCTATAAGGAGGATTTAATAAAATGGCATATAGTAGACTACGTCGTAGTTCAGATCAAAGAAAAGCTTTATTAAGAGACTTAGTAACAGATTTAATTTTAAATGGTCGTATTGAAACTACAGAAGCAAAAGCCAAGGAATTAAAAAAATTGGCTGATAAAATGGTAACTTTAGGCAAAAATGATACTCTTCATTCTCGTCGTCAAGCAGCATCTTTTATTCGTTTTGAAAAAGATGAAGAAGGACATTATGCTGTTCAAAAGTTATTTAGTGAAATCGCCCCTAAATTTGCAAGCCGCAACGGAGGATATACTCGTGTAATTAAAACGGGATTCCGTAGAGGAGATTCAGCTCCTATGGCTATTATTGAGTGGGTTGAATAAAAGTTCTTTTCCAATAGGTGCTATTACAACAATAGCATCTTTTTGGCTTTTTTGCAGTAAGGATGTGAGTAGACCAAGTGAAAGGTGACGTAAAAGAAATCAATAAGCTAATACTTCGAATTTCAAAGAATGATGAAATGGCTTTAGAAACATTATTTAATATTACAAAAGAAAAAATGTATTTTATTGCTTATGAAATTTTAACAAATTCAAATTATGTTGATGACGTATTATCAGAGGCTTATTTAAAAATCTATAAGAATGCTAAATACTTTAATCCAAAATTGAATGGATTTAATTGGATCTATGAAATTGTTAAAAATACTGCAATAGATTTAAATCGAAAAACAAAGAACGAAAAAATAGTTAAATTAGATGAGAGTATAATTAGCAATTATACATCGCATACTTACAAAATGGATAATAAAGTTTTAAGAAGTGCATTAAAAAGTTTAACTCAAGAAGAACAACAAATTATCTATTTGAAAATATGGGAACGATATACTTTAAAAGATATTGCAAAGCGATTGGATAAGAACTTAACTTATGTTCATAGGAAGTATATTCAATCCCTAGAAAAATTAAAATCCTTAATGGATGAGGAATATGGGGGATAGTATGAAATATAAAAAAATTGAAACAGAAATAAATCAAAGGATTGATAAAAGTAATCAAGTCTCTAAATCTATTTTGGATAAAGCTAAAATGGAAATGCAAAATGAAAGAGTTCAATTATTTTTACAAGGAAAGATTGGAAATCGTAAAAGAAGTTTGTTTTCTATTTGTTTAATGCCAATTATGGCAGCTATTATAGTAATCATGTCTATTTTTTCTTTAATTAATTTATATAAAAGAGAACCTATTTTAAGAGGAACAGACATTTTTGCTTATAATTTTACTAAGCTTAGTCGAAAAGAAACAATTTCTATAGAAGAATACAATCATAACTACAATCAAAAAGTAAAATGGGTACAAAACGCTACACCTAAGGTTACTTATGAGTATTATTATAGAAACAAAACGATTTTATTAGAAGAACAATATGAATTAGAAGAAATTCAAGTGAATTTATTTGTTTCTTCTTTATTACTGCCAACTGATTTTAGAGATTTCAATGATTTTTCTAATCGAATAAACATAGAAGAATTATATATTTATTATGATTATGTTGATGGAATGTTTATAGCAAGAATGTCAATAATGCAATATATTTATTGTTTTGAGATGAATAATATAGATGTAGAAGAAGCAATCACATTTCTGGTAGATTTTTCAAAGAACTAGGGCTTTCCCTAGTTTTTTACATTTTTTTACAAAAATTTCACAAAAAGTGAAAAAAATTGAAAGATTTTACGTATATAGTGTGTAGAAAGGAGGAAAAGTTTAGTATTTATGAAAAAAGTTGGTTTATTTGCTTTAATGAGTGTTTTAATAGTCGTATCAGTTTTATTTGGTTTTAAAGCAGCTGCACAGGAATTAAGTCCTTACCAGAAGTGCTTAGAGATAAATGAATATCTATTATCAAATTTCAGTGAATTAAAAAATAGCTATAATTCTAATCATGAGGACAAGCTTTCTGCAGATAGTCTTGAAGGTTTTTCTTTAATTAAAATATTAGATGATGAATGTTATGGAATATATGCAGACTTTAATGATAATTTTGGCTATATGTTGATGGATTTTGATTTTAGAGTATATGAAATAAAAACAGTTGGAGATTTAGAGTATTTAAAAGATGTGAAATTTGCTTATTATCATACTGTAGATGGATTTATGTATGAACAAGATGGCAAGCTTGTGAAGTATAATGAGATTGAGACTGAAGAGGTCACACTAGATGGTGCTGGGCAACTTGGAAGCGGAGAAGGTTTGATTTATAGTTTGTCAACATATGTTGCTGATCAATATCCAAACGCAACACTAGCAGAAACTCAAGAGAAGGCTTTGGCTAAGTATGCATTTACAACTAGCCAAATCAGAACATCATATTATGTAATTGAGAAAGGTGCAACAGTAAAGCCTGAAGATAATTGTGCAATTACAGCGGCATTTAATGTTTTAACCGCACTTCATTATATGGATTTTATGCCAGGTGTTCCAGACAAATCAGATACAGTAGATTTATCCTTGATAGTCATTGTGGATCAATTTTATGATGATTATGGAACAGGAAATAATTCTAAAGGATATACAGTAAATAATAAAGAATATTTAAGAAAAACTTATGAAACTTATAGAATTATAAGAAATTATGCTGTACAGAATTTAGGGTATAAGCCAGATCATGGATTAACAACTAGTCAAACAAAAACACTTATAGATTATGGTTCTAGTCATTATAATCATCCTGTAAACTGGAAGCAAGAAAGTACATTTTCAAATGCTAAAAATAGTTTAGATGAAGGACGTGCAGTTCTTGTAGGACTTGTCAATAGTAAAGATTATGGAAATCATGCTGTAGCTGCATTAGGATATAGACGATATACAGTTACTACAAATTGGGGCTCTTATACTAGCACAACAAACTATTACTTTTTAGTGTTAGATGATGGCGTAAATAGTATGTTTGTTTATTATGATTTAGCGAAGGCAACAGGAAGTATAAAGACCGAATATATTTTTTATTAAAAAGAAGTTGTTATTCGACAAAGAATTATCTTTTTTATTAAATTGTCAGTGTATTATATTAATGTTCGAATGAACGATAGAATGTTAGGGAAATGTTTGTTGTTAGAAATGGATAAAAAAATTAATATGTTAATATATAAGGCCGGAACACGTTAAAAGCGATTCTTGGACATGATGGCATGTCAATAATGATTTGGGTAACTTTGTATAAAAGATGAGGGGGACATATTAATTTTTAGTTGAATTTATGAATCAACAGCAAATATAAAATTTTATATAGGTTTAATGGATATAATACACTTTGAACCTTAGCATTTTATCCTTATCTAATATTTTTATAATATTAGATAAATTTAATAGACCATAGAAAAACTCTATGGTCTTTTTATTTTTTTAAATTTATTATATAATAAGGAATGTTTAGGGGTGACATTCCATGTTTAAAAGATTTATTAGTTATTATAAGCCTTATAAAAAATTGTTTTTTTTAGATATGCTAGCAGCATTATTTATTTCGTTGATTGGTCTTCTGTATCCAATTTTAACAAATTATATTTTAAAGAAACTTATCCCTGAAGAGAAGTTGAATTGGATAATTATATTGGGTTTGGTTTTGCTAGGAATATATTTTATTCGTATGCTTTTAAGATATTTTGTTCAGTATTATGGACATGTGATGGGAGTGCGTATGCAAGCAGATATGAGAAGTCAGATGTTCAAAAAATTACAAAAGTTACCATTTACATATTATGATGAGCATGAAACAGGTAAAATAATGAGTCGAATGACAAATGATTTAATGCAGGTTTCAGAACTCGCACATCATGGTCCTGAAAATATTTTTATTTGTGGTGCAACCGTTATTCTATCATTTGCTTATTTGCTTACATTAAATTGGCTTTTAACATTGATTATATTTGCTTGTGTTCCTATCTTGATTATCATTAGTTTATTTTTAAGAAAAAGAATGAATAGAGCTTTTATGGATACTAGAAAAAGTGTAGCAGAAATTAATGGTGCACTAGAATCATCTATTACAGGGATTCGAGTAACTAAAGCTTTTAATAATAGTGAGGAAGAATTAAGGAAATTTGAATCAGGAAACAAGCAATTTGTTAAGGCTCGAAGTAAAGCATATAAAGCTATGGGACTCTTTGGCTCATCAACTTCTTTTGTTACAGATTTATTTTATTTAGTAGTATTAATTGTGGGCGCAATTTTTATTTCTAAAAAGTTTAATGTAGATTATGCAATATTGACTACATTTGTAGTATCCATCAGTATGTTTATAAACCCTTTAACCACACTGATCAATTTCGTTGAACAATATCAAGAAGGGGTTACAGGATTCAAACGATTCATTGAAATTATTGATGAACCTGAGGAACAAGAATTTGAGGATGCAGTTGATTTAACAAATGTAAAAGGAGATATAACTTTTTCAGATGTTTATTTTGATTATGAAACTACCAAAGGGGTGTTAAATGGAATTTCATTTCATATTCCTAGTGGAAAGACGATTGCGTTTGTAGGTCCTTCAGGTGGTGGAAAAACAACAATTTGTCATTTAATTCCTAATTTTTATCCAATCACAAAAGGTGAAATCAAAATAGATGATTATAATATTCAATCCTTAAGCTTTCAATCGCTAAGAGATAGTATTGGTATTGTTCAACAAGATGTGTTTTTGTTTACAGGTACAATTTTAGAAAATATACGTTATGGAAGATTGGATGCCTCAGTTGAAGAAGTTTATGAAGCTGCAAAAAAAGCTAAAATACATGATTATATATTAGAACTTCCAAATGGATATAATACTGAAATAGGAGAACGGGGAATCAAGCTCTCTGGTGGTCAAAAACAGCGTTTATCCATAGCTAGGGTATTTTTAAAAAATCCTGCAATATTGATTTTAGATGAAGCCACTAGTGCTTTAGATAATGTTACAGAAGCTTATATTCAAGAATCTTTAGAAGAACTTTCTAAAGGCAGAACTACATTGGTAGTTGCACATCGGTTATCTACAATTAAAAATGCAGATTATATTTATGTAATTGATGAAGGTAAAATTAAAGAAGAGGGAAATCATATAGAATTAATTTCACAAAATGGAGAATATGCTAAACTCTATCAACAACAATTTCATAATGAAGAATTGCTCATCAATTCCTCTAAACTTAAAAAGTAGGTGATAAACATGCTAAAGGTTTTTTTAAATAAAGAGGAAGAAAAAAATGTTTTAAATGGATTTCCTTGGGTGTATAATAATGAAGTAAACCATTTTGAAGGTACAATCGAAAATGGTAAGGTCTGTAGTGTATATTCCTTTGAATCTATATTTATAGGATATGGTTTTTTTAATATAGATTCAAAAATAATGATACGCATTTTAACATTAAACGAGGATGAGCAAATTGATAAAGCTTTCTTTAAAAAGAGAATAGCTTATGCAATAGATCATAGAAGAAAACTAGGGTGGAAAGCAACTAGACTTGTGTTTAGTGAAGCAGATTTTTTACCAGGTTTGGTAGTAGATCAATATGGAGATTATTTATCAGTTCAGTTCATGTGTTTAGGTATGGATTTAATAAAGCAAGATATTGTAGATATTTTAGTTGAACTTACAAATTGTAAAGGTATTTATGAGCGTTCAGATATGCCTGTTCGTGAAAAAGAAGGATTGAAACAGATTAAGGGCTTTTTATATCAAACCTTTAACCCAAGAGTTGAAGTAGAAGAAAATGGAATTCGCTTTATTGTAGATTTAGAAAACGGACAAAAAACAGGTTATTTTTTAGATCAAAAATTAAATAGAGATATTGTAAAGTTTTATGTTAAAGATCAAGTAGTGTTAGACTGTTTTTCAAATGTTGGTGGATTTGCATTACATGCTTGTAAATATGGGGCGAAGCACGTTGATGCCTGTGATATATCCAAAAAAGCCTGTGATGATATTTTATTTAATGCAAAGCTGAATGGATATAAAAATTTAAATGTTATTTGTACTGATGTGTTTGATTATTTAAGATCAAATCAAATACAAAATAAATATGATGTAATTATTTTAGATCCCCCAGCTTTTACAAAGGATAAAACAACAGTAAAAAAAGCATATAAAGGATATAAGGAAATTAATCTTCAAGCTTTGAAGTGGATTAAAAGTGGAGGATATTTACTAACGTTTAGTTGTAGCCAGCATATGACAGCTAATTTGTTTTACGAAATGATAAAAGATGCTGCACATGATGCCCATAGAAAGGTTCAGTTCTTGGATTTTAGAATCCAGGCTCCAGATCACCCTGCATTACTAGATAGTCAAGAACAATTATATTTAAAATGTTTAATTCTGCGTGTACAATAGGAGGACATATGGATAAGAGTGTATTTGTAAAACATCGTAGTGAAATTGAAAAATTAATGATGGAGTCATCTTTACTTGTAGTTTTTTCAAAACCTAAAATAGATGTAAAAAAGGATGTTGATCGCAATTATTATTATTTAAGTGGAAATTTTGAGTATAATAATATTGTATTATTGTGTAAACACAAACAGCAATATAAAGAAATAATATTTATAGAGCCTTATGATGAAGTAAAAGCAAAATGGGTAGGAGCTCCTCATTCTAAAGAAGAAATACAAAAGGAATCTGGAATTCAAGATGTTCGTTATATTGATGAATTTGATTCCGTGGTAAAAACATATCTAAGGGATTTGACAAAAGTCTATTTAGATTTCAAAGATGAAAAAGATTCATATAGTAAAGAAATGTTACTTGCAAAAAGTTTTAAAGAAATGTATCCCCATTTAGTTATATATAATGCAGAAAGTTTATTTAAGACTGCTCGAACAATAAAACATCCATTAGAAATAGAGCAGATAAAAAAGGCAATAGGAATTACTAAGTTGGGAATTGAAGCTATTCTTAAAAATATGAAAGAAAGTTATGAGTATCAGTTAGAAAGCTATTTTGACCAAGCAATAAAATATCATGGAGCAACAGGATATGCATTTCCAACGATTGCAGCAAGTGGAAAAAATGCTTGTTGTTTACATTACATGGATAATGAAGATTTTGCGAAGAATGGAGATTTAATTTTATTTGATTTAGGCTGCTCTTATAATATGTATTGTTCAGATATTTCTAGAACATTCCCAGTAAATGGAAAGTTTACCTCAAGGCAAAAACAGATTTACTCAATTGTTTTAGAAGGACAAGAATTTGTAATGAAGCATATTAAGCCAGGAATTACAACAAAAGAATTAAATCAAATTTTAGTTGAATTTTACGCTAAAAAGTTAAAAGAGATTGGTTTGATTCAGAAGGATCAAGAAGTAATGAAGTATTACTATCATGGCGTATCTCATCATATAGGATTAGACTGCCATGACCTTTGTGAATACACACCACTTAGACCAAATAGTATAATATCTTGTGAACCAGGATTATACATTGCAGAAGAAGGAATTGGAATACGTATAGAAGATGATATTTTAGTGACTGAGGATGGGTGTGTAAATTTAAGTCAGGATATATTAAAAACAATAGATGAAATAGAAAAATTTATGGAGGAAAGAAAATGAAAGAAGAGATTTTAAAAAATTATGCTAAACTTATCGTAGAGATTGGTGTAAATGTACAAAAAGGGCAAGATGTAGTTATTAATGCTTCTGTTGATGATGCATACTTTGTAAAATATGTGGTGGAAGCTGCATATCAAGCTGGTGCTCGTGAGGTTTCAGTAGATTGGAGCTACCAACCAATTACTAAGCTAGATTATGCATATCAAAGTGTGGAAACTTTAAAAGAACTTCCAGAATGGTTTTTAAAGAAAAAAGAATATAGAGTACAGCAACTTCCAGCAATGATTCATATTGTATCAGAAGATCCTGATGGCCTTTCTGGAATAGACCAAACTAAAATTTTAGAAGTCCAAAAGGCAATAGGACCAACTTTAATGAAATATCGTGAACAAATGGATAATAAATTTCAATGGACAATTGTTGGAATTCCAGGTGAAAAATGGGCAGAAAAAATTTTCCCAAATCTACCAAAAGAAAAAGCTATGGAATCATTATGGGATGCAATATTGAAAGTTACACGCGTTTATGGCAATCCTATTGAAAACTGGAAGGAACATAATGCAAATTTATCTATCAAAACAAAGAAACTAAATGAATTAGGAATAAAAACTATGCGTTATGCTTCTAAAAATGGAACTAATTTTACAGTAGATATTCACTCAGAGATGAACTTCTTAGCAGGAGGAGAAACAACGTATAGTGGAGTTTTCTATAATCCAAATATGCCTACAGAAGAATGCTTTACATCTCCAATTAAAACAAGTGCTAATGGTATAGTTATGGCAACTAAGCCGCTTTCTGTACGTGGAGTTTTAGTGGATAATTTTGGCTTTCGTTTTGAAAATGGCAAGGTTGTTGAAGTTCTTTGTGAGAATCAAGAATATAAGGATGTTTTAATGAACCTTGTTTCCACAGATGAAGGCGCTTCTATGTTAGGAGAGGTTGCTCTTGTTCCATTTGATTCTCCAATCAATCAAACCAATCTTCTTTTCTATAATACATTATATGATGAAAATGCGTGTTGTCACTTGGCAATAGGACGTGCATTTAATGAATGTATTAAAGACTATCAAAATAAAACAGAAGAACAAATTAAAGCTATTGATTTAAATAATTCTATGATTCATGTTGATTTTATGATTGGAAGTCAAGATTTATCTATTATTGCAGAAACATATGATGGAAAAACTGTTCAAATCTTTAAAGATGGAACTTGGGCAATCTAATAGTAAAAGTACTCATTTCTTTTTTAAATGAGTACTTTTATTTTTGACAGCAATTCAGTTAAATGATACAATATTACTATGTAAGGATGTGAAATCATGAAAAAAGTTAAGGTGATGGTCCAAAACAAAAATACACTTGTTTTAGAAGAGGATGCAGTCAAAGGAGATTTTATAGATTTAACCTCCTTAAATACACTTGATTTTAGTAATATAGAAAAAATAATAGAAGAAGGAAAAGATCAAATCTATAATAAGAAAGTAGATGAAATAAGGAATTCCTTGAAAGTTTTGCACCAAAAGGATTTGCAAGAGCTTCAAGCTAAAATTACTTTATTGAGTCAACAGCATCAATCTGAATTGCAAACTAAGGAATATGAACTTACAAGTAAATTCAATCAAGAAAAAAGACAACTTGATTTAAATTTAGAACTATTAAAACAAAAAAGCATAACAGATACTGAGTTATTGAAAACCAATTTACATTTAGAATATCAAAAGCAGATTGAAGAGTTAAAACATAAAGTAAGAGAATTACAACAAAACCAAGATCTAGTTTTGGAAAATTTAAAAAATGAGCAAGAAGTAAAAATAAAAGAATTGACATTAGAAAATCAAGAGAAATTAAATGCTCAAAAAGAACAATTCTCAAAAGAATTGTCAGAAAAAAATCAGCAATTGAAATTAAAAGAAGAAGCTTATAATTTATTACAACGCCAAAAAGCTGTATTAAATATTAAACAAACGGGTGAGGATTTAGAAGCCTGGTGTGATAATGAAGTTAAATCCTATATGCAAAACGGATTGTTTAATTGTGTATGGAAAAAAGATAATATTGTTGTAAAAGAAGATGGTGAGATAAAGGGAAGTAAGGCTGATTATCTATTTATGATTTATGCTAATGAAACGCATCTTCCAGAAGAACTCTTAGCTTCTATATGTTTAGATATGAAAGATGAAAATCCAGACTCAGTGAATAAAAAGAAGAATTCTGATTATTATTCTGCATTAGATAAGAACAGAATAAAAAAGAATTGTAAATATGCTGTTTTAGTTTCTAATCTTGAAACAGATAAAGCAAATGATGTGCCAATCTTAAAAGTGACTGAATATAGTGATATGTATGTAGTACGTCCTGCGTATTTAATGACTTTTTTAAATATGGTAACTTCTTTAACCAAACGATTTGCAGATTTAATTTTAGCAGATGAACAAGAAAAAATTGAATTGATGAATTCAAAAGAATTATTGGATAAGTTTAATGAACTTAAATACTCCTATCTTGATAAACCAATTATGGCAATAAAGGATAATATTGAAAAAATAAAAAAGAATAATGATGTAATAATAAAAGCATCTAAAGCAATAGAAGATTCTTGTTATGATATCATTCATAAACAAATGGAAGCTATTGAAGAAAAATTAAACCGATTTGAGATTAAAATAACATCTGCATATAAGAAATTTGACAAGAAGGAAAGACAAACAATCTCTATAAAGTAGAGCAAAGAAGGGGACTAATTTTACAATAGTCCCTTTTTATAGTTTTCTATAAGAAAAAAATAAAAATTTTCCTTGCATTTATAAGATAAATAAAGTAAAATAAAAAGGAACTAAAAAAAATATAATTAGGACTATAGCCAAGCGGTAAGGCAAGGGACTTTGACTCCCTCATTCACAGGTTCAAATCCTGTTAGTCCTGCCATTAGAAATGTATAGGCTTGTAATCAAGCCTTTTTTCTTAATTTTTAAGAAGTTATTAAATATGCAAAAAGAGATTTTATTGTCAAATATAGATAAACTACACACTACTGAGATGGGAATAAATAGAATAAAAAAACTTAAAATTAGAAGTATTAGATAGCAAT
>JAIDKZ010000061.1 GCA_029051735.1 Anaeroplasmataceae bacterium
GAATAGGTGGTGATTTGTGTGGATTCTTTATTTTTATTCCAAATTGGTATATTCAAAATAGAATTTTCAACAATCATCAGTTTTTTAGTTGGTGTACTTATGGGCTTCATTATTTTGTTGTTAGTTTATGCACTAGCTGTAGTTTCTAGTATGAAGACCAAAAACTTTTTTACTAAAACCGATTCTGATGACCTAACAACTACTGAGGTCAAGGATATGGTGGCAAGAACTCAAAAGAGCTATAAAGATAAAGATTTAAGAGGAGAGCTTTCCCGTGTTCCACATTGTTATAAACTATGTAAAGATTTAGCTTATGGTATTGCAGTACGCTATTATCCCAAAAGTAAATATCCTTTTTTAGAGTTATCCATCAATGAGTTGACTTTACTTACAGGATATATTACTTCTAGAGTAAATGAAATCTTAAATCACCGAGGAATACGGATGCTTAGAAAATTAAAAGTATCCACGATTGTCAATCTTTCAAACCGAAAAAAAGAAATAGAGGAGTCAAAAGCATTTCAAGCTACCAAGACAATTAGTCAAAATTTGAGTAAGGCAAAATATGTTTTAAATTTAATTAATCCAATTACATGGGGAAGAAAATTTATTGTAGATCGTATTTTAAATATAGTTATTGACCAAATTTGTTTAGCTGTCATATCAATTGTTGGTGAAGAAACTTATAAAATTTATTCTAAAAAAGTGTTCAATACAGATGTAGATATTGATACAGGTACAGAAGAATTATTAGAAGAGATGACAGATTCCATTAAAAATGCTGTTATGGAAATTGAGGATTCTGAACCTAGATATGAAAAAGCTGATGGATATCGGCTTAAATCAAAGATATATATTGCAAAGGAAACAAAAGAAAAGAAAAGAACTTATGATGTGAAGTTTCCTTTGAAAAGTAAGATGGAGGTAATTTTGGATGAAAAAGAAGAATATTCGGAAGATTGAATTTGAAGAAGACTTTAAAATTCCTCAAATTAGCTATACTTTAGAAGGGTTAATCAAAGGAAGACAAAAATTTAAAAGAAGTGATATTGTTTCTCCTATACATGGTACGCATGTGGTAGATAAAATTCATTATCTAGACAATAGTGGAAAAGTAGATATAGACTATGGATATGATTTTATTAGAGAAAAGAAACATATTTCTGATGAAGAGCAAATTAAGCGTCATGGTACTAAGTATTATGAGTTTAGTTTTGTCAATCAGCAATTAACAGAAGAAGAAAAACGTGGTTCTGATTATACAAAGAAAAATAAGACTGTAGAGGTTGCACCAGTAAAAGAAAATCATACATTAAATTCTTTTTTTGTGGATTCTGATGAATTAACTTCTTTAGTTCATGAGGAAGAGTCTTATGTTGTAACTGAAAATACGCCTAAAGAAGTTGATGTTTTTGATGAGGATGCTGAATTTGATTTCCATATTTCTTTAGAAGATAATTCAGAAGAAGAGGATGCTTATACGTATAATACATTTTCTGACCATTTACCAAAGCCTGAACAAACCTATGTTCCACCTTATTTACATGCTGAAGAAAAGCCTACTCCTTTACGTAAGCCTGCTTTTTCTAAGCCTGTTGAACCAGAAGAGGAAAAGTTAGAAGAAATTCGTTATGAAGAAGAAGTAGTTCAAATTCAAAAAGAAGAACCAGTTATAGAAGAAGAGATTGTTGTAGAAGAAGTGACATATGAAGCGCCTAGAAAGCCTTTAGCAGAAAAGCCAGTTGTTCAAAAGCCAAAATATGATGATTACTCTATTCCATACAAAAAACTTTTTGCAGTTACAGATTCTGCTTTAGATGAGGTTCCTGCTTGGTTAGAAGAAAAGAAAGAGATTATTAACAATTCATTAGAAGCTTTTGGAATTGATGGAGAGGTCATCACTTATACAAAAGGACCAGCTTTTACACGATATGAAATCATGCTTGCTCAAAATGTTAATGTTAAGAAAATTAACAGCATTTATGATAACATTCAAATGGCTTTACAAGCAAAATCTTTACGTATTCAAGCTCCAATTCCTGGGAAAAATACAGTTGGTATAGAAGTTCCAAATGATCAAGCAGATGTGGTAAGTTTTGGAGATATATTAACTGAGGAATATATTGGTAGTTCTAAGAATTTATTAGTGGCAATGGGAAAGAATATAGATGGTACACCAGTTTTTCAAAATATAATTGATATGCCACATGCTTTAATTGCTGGTGCTACAAAATCTGGTAAATCTGTATGTATTAATACCTTACTAGTTTCTTTATTAATTAAGAATTCTCCAGATTCTTTAAAATTGATCTTAGTTGATCCAAAAAAGGTTGAATTATCCTTTTATAACAATTTGCCACATTTGGCAACACCAGTAATTGATGATCCATTGATTGCTACAGAAGCTTTAAAATGGGCAGTAAATGAGATGGAAAGAAGATATGAACTTTTGGCAAATTCGCGTGTGCGAAATATAGAAGATTATAATCGTAAACGTGCAATGAAGCCAGAAATGGAAAATTTACCATTTATTGTAATTGTTGTAGATGAATTTAACGATTTGGTAATGCAGTGTGGAGTTGAGGCAAATGATGCAATTGTCCGTTTGGCTCAAAAAGCTAGAGCTGCTGGTTTACACATTATTCTTGCTACACAGCGTCCAACTGTAAATGTAGTAAATGGTACAATAAAAGCTAATATTACTTGTCGTATAGCTTTTAGGGTTGCAACTGATGCAGATAGTAGAATTATTTTAGATGAAATGGGTGCAGAAAATTTATTAGGTCGTGGTGACATGTTGATTAAGAATAATGGTTTGCCAGAGCGTGTACAGGGTGCTTATATTTCTGATGATGAGATTGCTGATATCTGCGATTACATTTGTGAGCGATATGAACCAGATTTCTTATTTACTCATGAGGACCTAAAGCGTAAAGCATCTTCTGGCATGAGTGGTGGTGCTGGAAGAGAATCTGCTCAGGAGTCTGAGGAACTTCTTTATCAAATTGCATTATATTGTGTTGAATCTGGTGGATGTTCTATTAACTCTATACAGAATAGTTTTGGTTTAGGTTTTAATAGAGCATCTAGAATTGTTGCAATATTAGAAGAAAGAAATATTGTTTCTCCTAAAAATGGTACTAAGGGTAGAGAAATTTTAGTAGATTCTTATCAGTTAAAACAAATGTTTGATGAAATACTTTAAAAAGGAAATGATTGAATGACAAAGAAAGAAAAAAAGCAGTTAAAAGAAGCAATTGCAAATGAGGAATATATTGATCAAAATAATGAACTCATTTTTAAAAAATTAATATTTAATCCTCTTTTAAGAGCAGGAGGACTATTAATTCTTTTAATATTTTCATTGATTAATAATGAACGAATTAAAAGATTGGCTTCTTTGACCTCAAATGCGTTCTTTAATTCAGAACATATTTTAGGATATAGAACCTATTATACAATTTTAGGGATAACAATAGGATTATGCTTTATTGTTTCTTTGCTTTCATTAATCGCTAAATCCAATATCAATTTATCTAGCATTAAAATATTAAGAAATGCATATCAGATTTACTCAATTTATGATTTAGTTATATTTATATTTTCAACCTTTGTATGCTTATTCTTTATTATCATGATTCTAATCACTCCATGTAATATATCAGGAACCTCCATGCATAATACCTATGAGGATGGGGACCGTGTATTACTTTGGAATATTGGATATAGTCCAGTAAATAAAGATGTCATAGTTTTTGATTCATCAAAATATGCTCCAATAACAAATCAGCAATTATATGATTGGGAAACAAAAAAATTACATACGGACTATACTTCAAGCAGTTCAGAACGTGAATCAAGATTTTATATAAAAAGAATCATTGCAAAGGAAAAGGATGAAATTCGTTATGATGCACTAAGTCATTCCTTATATGTGAATGAGGAGTTTGTGGAGAATTTGAATTCCTTTGAAATGTCTAGATTATTGTATTCTTTAAAAATGGATTTGACAATTACAGAATTTCAAGTGCCAAACAATAAGGTTTTAGTTTTTGGAGATAATCGAGGAAATAGTACAGACTCAAGAGTCTTTGGATTTATTGATGAAAGTGAAATTATAGGAAAGGTATTATTCCGATTTTATCCATTTACTAAAATTGGTAATCCTTCCCCAGATATCAATCGTTAGGTGGTTTTATGCAAGTAATTCAGTGGTATCCTGGCCATATGGCTAAGGCAAAAAGAGAGATAATTGAAAAGTTAAAACAAGTGGATTTGGTAATGGAATTAAGGGATGCACGAATTCCTAATTCCTCAAGTAATCCTATGATAAAAGAAATTATAGGAAATAAACCAAGGTTAATCCTACTTTGTAAAAGTAGTATGGCAGATCCTAATGTGACTGCATCATGGGTAGAGTATTTTAAAAAACAAGATATTCTTGCTTTAGATATTGATTCTATTACAGGCTTTCATATCAAAAATATTGTGCCATATGCCCATAAAGCTTTAGCTCATGTTTTTGAAAACAGAAGAAAAAAAGGGATCCAATCTAAAACAGTTAAAGCAATCATTTTAGGAATCCCAAATGTAGGAAAATCGACTTTCATTAATACAATTGCAAAACGTAAAGCTACTACAGTTGGAGATCGTCCAGGAGTTACAAAAAATCAAACTTGGATTAAAGTGAGCGATGATTTGTTTTTCTTAGATACTCCAGGTATTTTATGGCCTAAATTTGAAGATCAAATGACAGGATTAAGACTGGCAATGTGTGGTTCAATTAAAGATGAGATTCTTGATTTGGAAAACATAGTTTTAGAAAGTATTCGCTATCTTTCTTTAAACTATCCGCAATTATTGATAAATAGATATAATATTACAATTACAACTCCTGAAGATATGTTAACACAAATTGGAAAAAAACGTGGCTTTCTATTAAAAGGTGGAGTTGTAGATATAGACCGAACAAATCGGATGTTTTTAAATGAACTTAGAGGAATGAAGATAGGGGCAGTGAGCTATGAAAGACCAGAAGATGAACTTGTATGAATATGAAGAAGCCTTATATGATCATGGATATCATGCTATTTGTGGAATTGATGAAGCAGGTAGGGGACCACTTGCTGGACCAGTAGTAGTTGCTGCATGTATTCTTCCTCCTTTTTTAAGAATTGAAGGAATTAATGATTCTAAAAAACTAACAGCTAAAAAAAGAGAAGAATTGTATAAAATTATTATTAAAAATGCAATTGATTATAAAATTGTTTTTGTTAATGAAGAAGATGTTGATCATTTAAATATTTATCAAGCGACAAAAAAAGGGATGCTTGCAGCAGTAGAAGGGCTCAATATTCAGCCTGATTATGTTTTAATTGATGCAATGCCTTTAAATGAACTTAAAATTGCACATGATTCAATTATTCATGGAGATGCGAGATGTGCAAGTGTTGCCGCTGCTTCAATATTAGCTAAAGTTACAAGAGATGATTATATGAATAAGATGGATGTTAAATATCCAAACTATGGTTTTCGTAAGAATAAAGGATATGGTACGAAAACACATATGGAGGCATTAGAAAAGTATGGTCCTTGTGAAATTCACAGAAAAACTTACGCACCAGTAAGCAAATATTTTTCTAAACAGCTTTCCTTAGATTTAAAAATAGAAGATTAGCATAGAATATATTAGTATAAGACATTTGAAATAAAAAGTTTTATACTTTTTTAATTGTCTTTCTATTATAAATAGAAGAAGATTTTCATGGAATGGTTTTCAAAAATAAGGATTGACAATTTGAATTTTTTGGACTAAACTTTAAAATTGTAAGGATGGTGCATTGTTTTGGATAATGTAATAATAGTTGAATCACCAAGTAAATCAAAAACAATAAGTTCATATTTAGGTAAGGGATTTACTGTCTTATCTTCTAAGGGGCATATTTGTGATTTAGCAACTACTGGTAAAGATGGATTAGGAATTGACATTGAAGATAACTTTAAACCGCACTATAAAATTATGAAAGAAAAAGAAGATCTTGTAAAGACACTTCAAAATAGTTGTAAGGGAAAAAATGTTTTTTTAGCAACTGACCCAGACCGTGAAGGAGAAGCAATTGCTTATCATTTGGCAAATGTGTTAGGGCTTGATTTTGAGGAATTGAATCGTATAGAATTCCATGAAATTACAAAACAATCTGTGAGAAAGGCTTTGGAATCTCCACATAAAATCAACTTAAAGATGGTAGAATCTCAAGAATGTAGGAGAATGATTGATCGTATTTTAGGATTTAAACTTTCTAAATTACTTCAAAGAAAGATTGGTTCTAAAAGTGCAGGCCGTGTACAAAGTGTTGTTTTAAAGCTAATTGTTGATTTAGAAAAAGAGATAAAGGCCTTTGTTCCTATGTCTTATTATGAAGCTGAGGCTATGTTTAATACGTTTAAATTAAAACTGATTGAATTAAATGGAGAAACGATTGATTCTAAAAATCGGATAACTGACCGTAAGCAATTAGAAACACTATTACCAAGATTAATGAGTTTCATGGTTAGTAATATATCAAATAAATTGGTTAAAAGAAATAGTCATCCTGCCTTTACGACATCCACATTACAGCAAGAAGCATCCAATAAATTAGGCTTTTCCCCTAACCACACGATGCGGATTGCACAAGGATTATATGAAGGTAAGAATATTGGTTCTGAGACAGTTGGTTTAATTACGTATATGCGTACAGATTCTACGCGTCTTGCTGATGAATTTGTGGCAAATGCGAATCAGTATATTGTAAGGAATTATGGAGATAAGTATTTAGGAGCATTAAAAATTAAGACATCCAAGAATATGCAGGATGCTCATGAGGCCATTCGTCCCACTTCTATTGAACGTACCCCAGATTCCTTAAGAGATTATTTGAGTTTAGAAGAATTAATGATTTACAAGCTTATTTATAACCGTACCATTGCATCCTTAATGGCTCCAGCTCGTTTTAATCAAGTAAAAGTTGAATTTGCAAATACAGATTCATTATGGGTTACTACAGGTCAAACGATGGAATTTGATGGTTATTTAAGAGTATACGGTAAATCCGAAGAAGATGAAAATAGAATGCTTCCTTCTTTTAATTTAGGAGATGGATATAATGCATTAGATATTGAAATTTTAGATAAAGAAACAACTCCAAAAGCTCGATATACAGAAGCAAGTATCATTAAAGAAATGGAAACCTTAGGAATCGGCCGACCTTCTACATATGCCCAAACCATTCTAACTTTAAAGGAAAGAAAATATATAGAAGTAGAAAAAAAGAATTTAATTCCAACAGATCAAGGAATTTTAACGGTTGATAAACTAGATAAATATTTTTCTAATATTATAAATGTAGAATATACAGCAGATATGGAAACAAATTTAGATGAGATTGCTCATGGTCAAAAGGAAAAAATCAATGAGTTAAGAGGCTTTTATGATGCATTCATGCCTTTATTTGATAATGCATCTAATAAAATGGAAGCTATATATCCAATACCAACAGAGCAGATATGTCCAAATTGTGGAAACATTTTGGTGATTCGAAAATCTAAATTTGGTGAATTTACTTCTTGTAGTAATTATCCTGCTTGCAAATATGTTTTGAAAGAAGAAAAGGAAGATATAGAGCCTGTAGATA
>JAIDKZ010000062.1 GCA_029051735.1 Anaeroplasmataceae bacterium
TTTTTAACCTTTCTTTTGAAACTAGAATACGTGTTTTTATAAGTTATCCGATATAGTACAATACCAAAATATAAAACTAAAACAACACAAGCCAGGCTAGTAATTATTGGAGTTTGCTTACTTTTATATACGTTTACTAATATGATAATCCCTATAGGAAAAGCATAGTGTATTCCTCTTTTAAAATAAAGCAAAACACGTTCTAATATTTTAGATACAAGTATATTTTTATTAATAAATTCAAGTATATAGCAAATCAATAAGATTAAAAAATAAATCATAATAATTTGAACATAAAGCATTTTCTTAATAACTAAAGAATAAATAATCAATGCTAAACAACAAGCAAACACAAAAAACGAAATACAATATTTTGTTATTTTTCTTTTTCTTTTATCAATTGCAATTTTTGAAATAACATACCCAGCAATTTCAATGAATATTTCCAAAAAGATTTCTACAAATAATTCAACTAACTCTTCCATAAGCATACTCCATTATTTTTTAAGTTTAGAAATAATTTTTTCTATTTCTTGATCTTGTTGATAAAAATCTTTTCTAGAACATCCTGCTCTTCCACCTCCTGCACACGCACATGCACATGCGCAAGCACAAGAAGATCCACTCGAATGAGAAGAGCCTCGGTTTACAATTCTTGGATCGCTTATCTTATCTCCATGATGATTCACACCTCTAGAATGCAACCACCAATGTCTATGATAAAAGCTTCTACCACTAAAGCCTCTGTAATCATAGTAACCATCATTGCATATTCTATTCATGACAACAATAAATGTCATTATGAATAAAAAGAATCCTGCTATAGCTAATATAATCCACTTACTATTATCTTTAGGATATGTATTGCTCTTTGACAAATTGATGAATGAAGATGAATCATATTTCACATCCACTTGTATACTTTCACCAAAGTCCAAAGATGCATTCCATATGAGATATTCTTCATCACTTGACATACTGTTATGATAAATTACCTGATCCTTTTTCCAAAGAACAGTTAAATTTTTAACCTGTATTTGATCAAACCAACCAGGAATAAAGCGGTATTGCACTTTATCATCTTTCAATGTATAAATATGTGTTTGAATAAAAGAAAACTCCATAGTAACTCTCTCATCTGCATAATATGCTCTATCCAAATCAATTCGAACAACATCACCATTATTAGATGAAAAACTGATAACATCTATGGAAGAACTATGACTTGATAATGATTTGATATATTGATTAGGAATTCCAATTCTAACCCATTCTAATGGTCCTTCTTTATCAGAATCTAATACATGCCATATGATTTTATACCGCATAAGGAGATTTCCCTCTTCTGTTGGGGAAACAAAAATTGTATATTCTTCAATCTCATCAATAGGGTTGGGATGATTATCACAAGAAGAAAGAGAGCATAAAAGAAAAATTAAAACAATGAATCTAAACCATTTTCTCATTTTACTTCCTCCTGTTTTAGCAAACAAACCTCTTGCATCTTACCTGCAAATCCTCTGATTCGTAAAGTATCTTTACTTTGCCAAATATCTTTCCATTCCTTGGTTAATAGGTTTCCTAAAGACATACCATTTAACCAAGATTGACAAGGAATAACATCACCATTAGGAGCAATTGCCATATTAGATAAACATGCTCCACATGATGGAACAATTAATTTTAATCTTTTTAAATCATGTTCTTTAATCCAACCAGGTGATGTAAAAGAGATGTCTATATCTTTTTCTCGTGCATAATTTACTGCCTCTTCTACCACTTGTAAAATAGTGTTTTTACTCAAGGCTGTTATACTTGAATCTTTTAATTTAGCATTTCCTGTTGGAATTAATCCTGAACAAGAAAAATAATGAATTCCCAGTTCATGAGCAAATTGAATTGTTTTAATATAGTCTTGATTTATACTACAAAGAGGAGTATTTATACTAACATCTAATCCAGCAGCTAAAGCATTTTTTATGCCTTGAATTGTCTGCTCAAAATGGTTTCCTCCCACCAACGCATTATGAATATTCGCATCATAAGAATATAAAGTCACTTGCACACTATCTAAACTAGCTTTATATAATGCTTCACATAGTGCATTGGTTAATAAAATACCATTTGTGTTTAAGCGTGTAACAAACCATTTTGAATATTCTATTAGTTCTACTAAATCATTTCGTAATGTTGCTTCTCCACCTGTAAAAGTGAGTGATGGTATACATGCTTTTTTACAAGCATCTATTATGATTTTCCATTCCCCAGTAGAAAGTTCTTTTGCATTCGCCATTCTTTCATTTGCCGCATAACAATGTAAACAATGCTGATTGCAATTCCACTTTCCATTCTTTTCCATTGGAGAAACCATTAAATCCATACGGTGAGGTGCCTGCATATATTTTGCATATTTTGAAAGTGTCATATATCCAATTTTTTCTGATGGTTCTTCTCCAAAAGCTATATTTTTTAATGTAGTAACAATTTGTCCCAGATCTTCTTTTATGATAGCTTCATCTGTTTTATTAAATATTTTTTTTACTCGAAGTATAGTTTTTGCTATAAGATCTTCAATACCTTCTTCTGTCAAACTAACTCCATTAGTTTCATTTAGTGCACCCATAAATTCCTTTAATAAAATAGCCCAAGAGGTTTGTAAAGGAAGTACAGAATATCCATTTAAGACAACAACCCAAGGTATGCCTACCTTGGGTTTCTTTGGTGGAACTAAATGAACACGTATGGCACTTGTTTTTCTAGGATCAAAGGTCGTATGATATACTTCTTTACACCCCTTTAAATATCTGCCTAATCTCACTTATATCCCTCCAATTTTTATTTTTTATCTTTTACAACCTCTGCAACACCAGCTATGGTTGAAGCAAGATTTTGCATATCAGAAGGAATAATGATCTTAGTAGATTGTCCATCAGATACCTTTTCAAAAGTTTCAAATGATTTAATTGCTAAAACTTCTTTAGTTAATCCTGCATCAACAAGCATCTTATAACCATCTGCTTGAGCTTGTCGTGTTAATCTTACACCCTCAGCTTCAGCCGTTTTAACCTTTAAAATAGACTCAGCTTCTGCTTCAGCTTTCTTAATCATAGCTTGTTTTTCTGCATCTGCTCTTAAAATCTGTGATTCTCTTTCACCTTCAGCTTGAAGAATTTGACTACGCTTTTCACCTTCAGCTAATAATATTTTCTCACGACGCTCACGTTCAGCACGCATCTGGCGTTCCATTGCTTCTCGAATATCTTTTGGAGGTAAAATATTTTTCACTTCCACACGGTTAACCTTGATTCCCCAAGGATCTGTTGCTTCATCTAAAATAGAACGCATTTTTGTGTTAATAATATCACGAGAAGTTAAAGTCTCATCTAAATCTAATTCACCAATAATATTACGTAATGTAGTAGAAGATAAATTTTCTAAAGCCGCAATTGGATTTTCGACTCCATAAGAATACAATTTTGGATCTGTAATTTGAAAGAATACAACTGTATCAATCTGCATAGTAACATTATCTTTGGTAATAACAGGTTGAGGATCAAAGTCGCTTACCTGCTCTTTCATGGACACAACTTGCGCAATACGATCAATAAATGGTCTTAAAAAATGAACACCAACAGACCATGTTGCATGATATGCACCAAAACGCTCAATAATTAGTTTCTGTGTTTGACGAACAATTTTAATTCTCGTAATTAATAATATTAATATCACTAAACCTATAATACTTAATACAATCGCAGTAATGATACCTGGATTGATTGCAAAAATTAATCCCATTATAACTTCCTCCTAAATTAATTAATTTTTTTTACAATAACTTTATTTCCTTTAAGTGTAACAATTTCAACAATTTCATCTTTTTTAATTGTCTCTGTTTCTTCTTCCATTAAACTTGCATGATAAATAATGTCATGAATCTTTACTTCACCATTTTCAAATTTAGAAATATCAGAAACAACCTTAACCCTTTTCCCTACAAATTCATCTACATTGGTATAACGAATTGCATTAAACAATAATTTTTTTACAAAAGGTCTTGTTAATGCAAGTGTTAAAAGAGAAACAATCGTAAACACAACTAACTCCACATACCAACTAATATTTGGAAAAGCAGACAAAATTAATGCTATAATTGATCCTAAAGAAAACCATATTGAAACTAGTTCTTGCGTTAGAGACTCAATTATTACTGTAATAATGAATACCCCTAACCATATCCATACCATATAAGCTTCCATTATGACACCTCTTCCTCCATATTAATTATTATTACCTTCTTCTCTTTATTATAACATGCTACATATCTTTTGAATTCTTTTTTTCCAATACTTAGACCGAAAATTTTTGCCAAGTACTCAATCAGTGGTCTAGAACAAATTCTAGCATATGTTTTAGAAACAGAAACTGGTAACAAGGATGCCTCATTTAACTCTCCACTTAATGCATAATCTTTATTAATTGTATAGATATAGACTTCTTGTTTTTCCTTATCTACTGCAACTCTTACTCGATATGCATCTGTTAAATAATTTAAAAGAGTTTTATTCAAAGTGATATGACTATCATATATGCTAGCATATCCTAATAAATCATTGTATTCAAAAAACTCTAACATAAATTTCAACCTCCTGTATATCTATATTATACTCCGCAATTAAATTAAATTCAACAAAATTCATAAAAATTTTTTAAAAAAATAACAAGCTTGTAAAATAATACAAGCTCTTTACATCTAATACTTATGAAATTTAAGAACTACTTCATTATTTTTTTCAGCAATCTGTTTTATTGCAGCATCATCTAACCACCCCAATTCATAGGCTGTTTTTATAGTTTCCAGTTTATCCTCACTATGATGATATGTAAAGCAATAGCATGAGCGACAGTGTAGATTTAAATTATATTCCCCAAGAGTTATTGGTGGGTAATATAAAGCTATTCCATCCTGTTCAGATTCCTCATGGAATAAGGCAACATCTACATTACCATATCTTCCTAATCTATATGCATCAGCGTTCTTTGTTATTCCCCATGATCCATCTTCCATTTGTATAAATTTATCAAGCATAATATCTGCATATTTTTCTTTACATGATGAAAGTGAAATACCAATAATAATCCCTAATAAGAATATCATTCCTACTTTAATTATTTTTCTCATATAATTTTTCTCCTTATAACCTAATTAGACAATAAAACAAGCAAAAGAGTTGCCAAAAAATAAAAATAAATACTATTTTATTCAAATAATTTTAAGTCTTATTTAATTTTATACGTTAGATATCTTATTATATCAAATCTTTTTTCATTCTGATATATTTTTAAAAAAATCTTATATAAATCATAAGACAAATTTTGACAAATTAACACAACATAAAAAAACTATGAGAATCTTTTCTTCTCATAGTTTTTTATTTACTATTAATGTCTAAATGAATTCTTTTTCCTTCTTTTGATGCACCTGCATAAAGTATTGTACGAATCGCTTTTGCTACATAACCATTCTTACCAATTACTCTACCAAAGTCACTCGCATTCACCTTTACTCGATATTCAAGATTTTCTGCATCATCATTTTCTAAAATAATTTCTACATCATCAGGATAAGCTACCAAAGGAAGAATTAAACTCTTTATTAACTCTTCAAACTTTATCATAGTCCACCTCTTACTTAGTAGTCTTGATATTGTTTGCTTCTAATATATTCTTAACTGTAATCGTTGGCTGTGCACCATTTGCTAACCACTTATTAACCTTTTCAGCATCAAGAGTAATAGTAGCTGGTTCAGTACAAGGATTATATGTTCCAACAATCTCTAAAAATTTTCCATCACGAGGAGATCTAGAGTCAGCTGCTACTATACGATATCTTGGAGCCTTGTGTGCACCAAATCTCTGTAATCTTAGTTTTACCATAATTCATAACACTCCTTTTTTATTTTTACGCTAGTATTATAACACAAAAAAACATAGTGTCAAGCATTTTTTCTTGACACTATGTTTTTTATATTGCAATCACTGCTCCATGATATGAATTTGTAATGTAATCTTTAATTTCTTCTGATGTTAAAACCTCATATAAAGCTACAATGGCCTTGTGATCTTGATTTCCCTGTCGCACAACTAATACATTGGCATAAGTTTGAGCAGCTATTCCATGACTAGATTCATAGCATATAGCATCTTCATTTGATAAATTACTTTGTAATGCATAATTCCCATTGATAACTGCAAAAGCAGCATCCTTGCGATTTTGGGGAATTTGGGCAGCTTCCAATTCCACTATATCTAATTGTTTAGGATTGGATATAATATCTTTTTTAGTTGCATAAATTCCTACTCCTTCTTTTAAAGTGATCAGTCCAGCTTCTTCTAACAATAGTAAAGCCCTTGCCTCATTTGTAGTATCATTAGGTATCAATATCCGATCTTTTTCAGAAAGCTCATTTAAGCTTTCCTTTCTTCCTTTATAAATTGCAAAAGGCTCATAATGAATTTTACCAACACTAATCAAATGCGTTTTACGCTCTTCATTAAAGGAAGTTAAATATGGAGTATGCTGAAAGAAATTTGCATCTACATCTCCATCTTCTGTAGCTAAATTTGGCTGGATATAATCTGTGTATTCTTTGATAACAAGCTGGTACCCTTTAGCTTCAAATAAAGGCTTAGCAGCTTTTAAGATTTCTGTATGAGGAGTTGGAGAAGCAGCAACTTTAATTGTAGTTACATCTTCATTTAATGGTTGCCACTTTTTTCCACAAGAACCTAGCGCGCATATGCTAAATAATCCTAACACAACTAAACTAATTTTCTTTAATATAATAAATCTCATTTTTCTATTCCCCTTTTCTTCTATGATCTAATTTTTTTGCTAGCCATATGCCAGCCTCTTGAAATACTTGTACTATTACAATTAAAATAACTAAACAAATCAACTTTGCATCAGTAAAGTTTCTCAAATATCCATACATATATGCCGTATTTCCCAGCCCTTCTGCTCCTATTGTTCCAGCCATCGCAGTATAACCTAAAATTGTTGCAAAACTTATCGTAGCCCCAACAATTAAAGAGATTTTAGTTTCTGGCAATAGTACACTGAAAATAATTTTTATTTTAGAAGCCCCCATTGCAGTACTTGCCTCTATAACGCCATAATCTAATTCCTTTAAAGAAGATTCAACCATACGAGCAACAAAAGGAACTGAAGCAATAACTAATGCAATAATAAATGGGATATTACCAGTTCCTGTTCCAATCATACCTCTTATTATAGGAAGTAAAGTTACCAACAATATTATGAAAGGTGCTGAACGAAAAATATTGATAATCAATCCAAGAATCATATGAACTGATTTACATTTACATAAACCATTCTTATCTGTTACGTTCAATAAAATACCTATTGGGATTCCAATAAAATAAGCAAAGATAGTAGACACTCCTACAATCAATAAAGTTATCCACGTTTGCTTTAGATATTCCATAAAGCCTAATCCACTCCATGCCAGTATCATATTATTTTCTTACCTCCTTACAATTCAACTCATCTTCTAAGAAAGAAATATTTTCCTGTATTAAATACTGCTTAACCTTTACAATATCCAATGAATGATTTGGCAGTTGTAAAATCATTTCTCCAAAAATCTGATCTTCCTTACTTTTTATATTTGCTTCTACTATATTAACTAAAACTTTTGTTTTTAAAATCAAATTAGCAATAACTGGTTCTAAAACATTTCCATCAAAATGCAATTTCAAAACTACATTTCCAAAAGATGATTTCACTTTATTCAAATATGGGAAGATTAAACTTTTGGCAATTGGAGTTTTTGGATTTGTAAAAATATCAGCCACATTTCCAGTCTCTTTGATAACGCTCTCGTCAATAATTGCAACCTTATGACATATTTGTTCAACCACTTTCATTTCATGTGTAATAAGGATAATCGTAATTCCATATACTTCATTTATTTCTTTTAAGAGATTCAGGATAGATTCTGTTGTATTTGGATCTAATGCACTAGTTGCTTCATCACACAAAAGAATATCAGGATTATTTGCTAAGGCTCTTGCAATTGCAACCCTTTGCTTTTGTCCGCCAGATAGTTGTGATGGATATGCATTAAGTTTATCTGATAATCCCACTATCTCTAATAATTCCTTTGCTCTTCTAATAGCATGTTCTTTCTTCACATGTGCTACCTCTAATGGAAAAAGAACATTAGACAAAACTGTCCTTTGCTCTAGCAAATTAAAGTTCTGAAAAATCATTCCAATCTTTTGCCTAATTTTTCTTAATTCCTTGTTTTTTAATTCAGACAAGCTTGTTCCTTTATAGTAAACATTTCCTATCGTTGGCTTTTCTAAATAATTTATACATCGAATCAAAGTTGATTTCCCTGCTCCAGATAATCCTATTATTCCATAAATATCTTTCCTATTAACAATCAAATTGATGTCTTGAATTGCAACAATCTCTTTCTTTTTCACCTTATATATTTT
>JAIDKZ010000063.1 GCA_029051735.1 Anaeroplasmataceae bacterium
ATCTAAACCAATTGTTGCTAAAGATAATAAAAGTTCTATTTCTGATAATGCATCTAGGCTTCGTTCAATAGATCCTATTTTTCTATTTGAAAAATTTAAGATACCCACAATAATATAGTCCATGTAAATAAGACCATTTCCTATAATTGATAAAATTACGTTTCTTCTGTAACTAAGCATTTCAAAATTGCGTTTAAATTTTACTAAGCTAGGAAGTTCTTCTTTTAATATAGTTTTTAATTGCAAAAAGTATGGATCATCAAATTCAAGTTCAACAACGTGATTTGCTAGTTCAACATAACTTTCTAATAGATTCATATATTTTGTTGAATTCAAGGAAAACACTTCATTTTTAGAAAATATTTTAGCTATTATAAAATTGATAATTATAAATGCTAAAAGATAATATGGCAAAATATTATTGAAAACAAAGAAAATAAGTAAACCAATAAATGCTATATATGATAGCCCCATTAAGCATAAACCAATAGGAGAAATCTTGATTTGTTTTTTTGCCACTCCAAGTAGTTCTAAATTATCACAATCTTTTGCTTCAGAAGAAATTGTTGAAATAGCAGATTCTAATTTTAAAGCATCTGGATTTTGACTTAATTTAAATACACACTCTGTAAATTCTTTTGGCTTTTGTTCAGGTGCTGTCAATTGCTTAGCTAATTTTTCTCTACCTGCTTTTGATTTGGCAACACATAAATACTGAAATAATGATCTAGGTCCTAATAAGTCTAAATCCAACTGTTTGTAATCTTCATATTGCACAAACTCTCTTCCATCAGGAGAAAAGCTTTGATAAGATAAGCTTCTTCTATTTTCATGTTTTTTAAATACCAATTCCATATTTTTTAGATTTTTCACCTTTTGAAAATAAGGATTACCAAGCTCAGAGATTAACAAAAATACCAAAACAGAGCCAACACATAAGCATAAATATAGTCTAAATTGATCCAAAGTAATCAAACATATCACTAAGATAACAAATACAATTCCAATAAATAATCTTGCCAAAGAAAAACATCTTGTTATCTTATTTAAACGAATTAATTCCGTTTTGACTTCTTCTTTTTGATTTAAAGTTATCATTCTATTCCTCCAAAAAAAGATAAGGGGATAAAATCCCCTTAACTATTTATTTAATTCAATAGGATTTAATTTCCAAATATCTTCATTATATTGACGCATTGTACGATCTGTAGTAAAGAAACCTGATTTGGCAACATTCACAATAGACATATGAGTCCATTTCTTTTGATCTTTGTAAAGCTCATTGATTCTATCTTGAGCTGCTGCAAAGGAATCAAAATCCTTTAAAATAAAGTAATTGTCTTTATTTAATAGATTATCTTTGATGATTTTAAATTCATCTGGGGCAACTGTTTCAAAAAAACCATTCGTCAATTGATCTAAAACCTCATGAATCACTGGATTTGATTCATAAATCTCACGAGGATTATATCCTCCATGTGCATAAAGATCTGTAACCTCTTTCGCATTCATACCAAAAATAACTATATTATCTTCTCCAACTAATTCACCAATTTCAACATTAGCTCCATCTAATGTACCACAAGTAATAGCTCCATTCATCATGAATTTCATATTACCAGTACCTGATGCTTCCTTAGAAGCAGTTGAAATTTGCTCAGATACATTTGCTGCTGGCATAATTGTTTCTGCATAAGTCACATTATAATTTACAACAAAAACAACCTTTAGTAAATGATTTGTATCATAATCATTATTTACTTTGTCAGCTATTGTATTAATTAATTTAATAACTTTTTTTGCAAAAGCATAACTAGGTGCACTTTTTGCACCAAAAATAAAGGAATGAGGATGATAATTTCTTCTAAATTCTTCATCTTTCTTTAAACGATTATAAACAGAAAGTACATATAAAGCATTCATCAACTGACGTTTATATTCATGAAGTCTTTTTACTTGGATATCAAATATAGAATTTGTATCTAGACTAACTCCCTGAGATTTATAAATCATATTGGCCAAAGCTTGTTTACGTGCACGCTTCATTGCCATAAATTTATTTTGAAGTTTTTCATCATCTGCATATGGTAATAGTTTTTCAAATAAAGTAGGATCCTTCACCCACTCCTTACCACAATATTCATTTAAAATATTAACTAGTTCTGGATTAATATGTAAGCACCAACGACGATGAGTAATACCGTTTGTCTTATTGTTAAATTTGCCTGGATAATAATCGTTAAATACTTTCATTTCAATGTTTTTTAATATATCTGTATGTAAAGCTGCAACACCATTTACACTAAAGGAACCTGCAATAGCCATATTTGCCATATGAACTGTATTGTCCTTTACAATAGCCATTTGATAAATTTCAGGAGCATTTTCTCCATATCGATGAGCTATTTCTATCAATAGACGACGATTAATTTCTTCAGTAATTGTATAAATTCTTGGTAAAAGTTTCTTAAATAAATGTACTGGCCATTTTTCAAGTGCTTCTGCTAGAATGGTATGATTTGTATATGCACAACAGTTTCTTGTGATTTTCCATGCTTCATCCCATTCAATTCCTTCTTCATCCACCAATATTCTCATCAACTCTGGAACAATTAAAGCTGGATGGGTATCATTAATATGGAAACAAAGTTTCTTATCTAAGTTTTTACATGTTTTAAAAATGCTTTTATGTCTACGTAACGCAGATTTAACTCCTGCTGAAACAAAGAAATACTGTTGCTTTAAACGCAAAATCTTACCCTCATCTGTTTCATCATTTGGATAAAGCATAGATGAAATCTCTCTTAAGTTACGATGATATTCAAATGCATCATCTGGGTAAACAGAGGCTGGCTCTGCACTCCATAAGCGAAGTGTATTTACAATGTGATTTCCATCACCAATAATTGGAACATCATAAGGGACTGCTTTAACATTTTCTGCATTTCTATGCTTAACAACAAGTTTTCCATTTTCACTGGACATCTCAATATATCCATAAAAAGGAATTTCAACAGATTCCTCATCCTTACGGATTTCCCAAACATTTACATCCTTTAACCAACGATCTGGATGTTCTACTTGATACCCATTGCGAATACCTTGCTCAAAAAAGCCATAACGATAACGAATACAGTTTCCATGAACTGGCAGACCTAAAGAAGCTACAGAATCCATAAAGCAAGCAGCAAGTCTTCCTAAACCACCATTTCCTAAACCTGCATCTGTTTCTTGATGCTCTACTTCATTTAAATCAATTCCAAGTTCATCAAAAGCCTTTTTTACAATTGAATAAACACCAGCATTCATAAGGTTGTTTGTAATCATTCTTCCCATCAAAAATTCCATAGAAAAATAGTATACCTGACGTGCCTTACTTGTCTTTGTTTCTTTGATTGTATCATGCCAATCCTTTGCAATATTCATTCGAAGCATTTCACCCAATACAACATACTGCTGATAACTTGTGGAATCAGCAAAATCAATTGCATATTTATTTTCTACATTTTGGATAAATGCCTCTTTAAAAGTTTTAACATCCTTAAAATTTGGATAATTCATTTTTAATCCTCCGACAAAATCTTTAAAATTTTACACTTGATTATATCATATCAAAAAATCTTCTTTCAACAAATAAAAGAACGAAAGCCTTTTCACTATTTTACAATAGGTGAAAATTTAGGTTGTAATGCCTTAGGCTTAACCTTTTTCTTTGCCTTTAATATTGTTATTCCTAATGGTGGTATATTAACAAAAATTACATTCTTTTCATGCTTCCAATCTTCTTCCTGACTTACCAAAACATTAGAATTAATGCAATTTGATCCTCCATAAATATCCTTATCACTATTTAAAATCTCTTGATAGTCATATTTTCCTGGACACCCAATTTTATAACCATGATATGTATTTGGCGTACAATTCATTACAATTAAATAGTGATCATCTTTCTTCTTTGCAAATCTTGCATAAATATATAAACTTTGATCAGCATTATCTGCATCAATATACCTAAATCCATCACTACTATAATCTAATTCATACAAACATTTTGATGATTTATAAAGATTTGTTAAATCCTGCATATAATGATAAGCAGAATCATGACTTGGAAATTTCAACAAATGCCAGTCTAAACTCTTATTAAACGCCCATTCACTATATGGAGCAAGTTCATTTCCCATAAATAGGAGTTTTTTTCCTGGATGAGTCATCATATATCCCATCAATAAACGATAATTCGCAAACTGCTGCCAATAATCACCTGGCATCTTATTTAAAATAGACCCCTTCATATGAACTACTTCATCATGAGAAAAAGGTAACACAAATTGTTCATTATAAAAATACATCATACTAAATGTTAATTGATGATGATGATATTTTCTATAAATAGGATCAAGCTTGAAATATTTCAATGTGTCATTCATCCATCCCATATCCCATTTATAATTAAACCCAATTCCACCAATACTTGTTGGCTTTGTAACATTAGGAAAACTAGAAGAGTCCTCAGCCATAAATAAAATACGATCATCCTTGCCAAATAAAATATTTGATAATTCTCTTAAAAAACTACAAGCCCCTTCATTTGTACCACGATTAGAGTTCCCCATATAATATAATAAATTACTAACAGCATCAACTCTAAAACCATCAACATGAAAGTAATTCATATAAAAAAGTGCATTAGAATAAAGAAATGAACGTGTAATTCCCTTTCCCAAATCTAAATTTGCTGTCCCCCATTCAACATTTTCTCGAATAGAGGCATCTTGATAATCATATAAAAATGAACCATCAAACTGATATAATCCATGAGCATCTTTACATATGTGACCTGGAACCCAGTCCATAATAACTCCAATACCATTTTGATGAAGTTGATCTACAAACCACATAAAATCTTTTGGAACTCCATATCTTGCGGATACAGAATAATAAGAAACTCCTTGATACCCCCATGAAGCATCTAATGGATGTTCATAAATTGGCATAACTTCTACATGGGTATATCCAAATTTTTTTAAATAATCAATAAGCATAGGTGCAATTTCATTAGCACTATAAAAATCGTTTTCTCCCTCTCCTCTTCTTCTCCAGGAACCCAAATGCATCTCATAAATCAAAACTGGCTGATCATAAGTTTTAGGATGTGTATACATCCAATCAGCATCATGCCATTGATATCCTTCAATATCATATATTTTTGAATCTGTAGATGGTCTTAGTTCTGAATAAAATGCATAAGGATCTGCCTTATACTTTTCTTCTCCACTTTTAGTAACTATAAAATATTTATATCGCTTCCATTCAAAATTCCCCTCTAAATACAAGTACCAAATTCCACTAGAATCGATTTTTTTCATTTTGTCTTGATTTTTATTAAAAAAATTCCATTCTCCCACCACAGAAACTGATTTTGCATTTGGTGCATATAAGCAGAATTCTACACCTAATATATTACCTTTCTCATCCTTATGAAGATGAGCACCAAAGACCTTATAGGATTCCAAACTTTTTCCTTGGTCAAAATAATATAGAAAGGTAGAATCTAACATATCTTTTACCATCATTTTTCATTCACCTCTTTTTATTTTTCTAAACGTCCTTTATTCTTTCATTATACAAAATAAAATAGAAAAAAACAAGAAAAAAAAGAGGAATGTATCCCCTTAAATTTATCATAATTTCACTATGAGATATCAATATTAGGATACCCATGCTGATAAAATAAATTCTTTATTTTTTGTTTTTTACTAAAATCATCTAATGTATTATATTTCTGAAGTCCTTTTTTATAGAGTTTTTCTTTACCTAAATTATAATCTACTTGCTCGATTTCTTCTATTGCTCTTACGATAATATCATTTTCAAACAGATGATGCTTAAGTTTATATTCAATCATTTTTGGTCCATTACTATTTCGGGCAAGTGAGCAAGCTATGCCCTTTGCTAAATGGAAGTCATCTAATAGCTTACAATTTTTTAAATCCGTTATAATTTGTTTTGCCATAAAATTGGTAATCCCTTTATTTACTAAATAATTTTGAACCTCTTTACTTGATTTCATATACTTCATATGATATGCTAGTGCCTTTTTTTTAAAATCCTCATATGCATTATCTCTTAATATTTCTTCTAAAGCATTCTCCTTAATTATCGTTCCTTCAAACAAACGATATTTTAAAATAACATCTTCATCTAAAATATAAGGTTTATCATCAATCATTACTTCATATCCATGCTGAGTTTTTGTTAAAGATTGAACAATCATAAATATTCTCCAACAATTTCCTTTGTTGCACTAACATAGCAAAACGCATGGGGATCTATCGCCTTTAAAGCTTCTGTAATCTTATAAGCTTCATTTTTTTCCATTGTGCAAATCACCATAGTTTTAGGTGCTCCTGTGTATCCTCCATTTGCAGCTACAAAGGTAACACCACGATCCGTAAGTTCGTATATTAGATTTTTAATTTCATCTGGTCTATCTGTTATAATATAAGCTGTGCGACGATTTCTCGCATTTAATGCAATTGCATCTGTAATTTGTGAAATAGCAAGAACGCCAAGAACGCCATAAATTACCATTTCAACATTATATGAAAAGCTTCCTATAATCGTAATACCAGATATAAACACAATCACCCAATCTGTTAAATACATTGTTTTTGAATATGGAATATGCAAGTATTTACTCATTATCTTTTGAACAACATCCAATCCACCTGTACTTCCATTGTGCTTCAATGCTAGACCTAAACCTAAACCAGAAAAAATAGAACTACAAACTAACGCAATAATATAATAACCACTTTCAGTTACTTCCTTTAAAAAGAAATTAGGATCACAAGTTTTTTCAAATATTAATATGATAAAAGGTGAAAAAATACTTGAAAAGATGGTCTTTAGGAAAAAATCCTTACCTAGCATAAATCCACCAATAATTAATACTATACCATTAGCAATAAATAAAAAGATAGAATTCGTAAACCAGCTACCCAATTTAGAATAAAATGGTTCTAATATAACAGAGACTCCCATCATTCCACCAAGTACAAGTCTAGCTGGACTGATAAAAAAATAAAAGCCTATATCTAATAAAATAACTCCTAATGCAATATATAAATATTGAATTAATCTCTTTTTTAAATGAGTCTTATTCATTGTTCTTCTCCGCCATCATTTTTAAATATGCTAACATAAAGCCTTCAATATCTCCATCCATTACTGCATTTACATTTCCAATTTCATATCCTGTTCGGTGGTCCTTAACTAAAGTATAAGGACAAAAAACATAGGAGCGAATCTGACTTCCAAAATTGATCCCCATTTGGTCTCCTTTTAATTCTTTCATTTCTGCTTCTTGTCGTTTTATTTCAAGTTCTAACAATTTAGATTTTAATACTCTCATTGCAACTTCACGATTTTTAATTTGACTTCGTTCATTTTGACAGGTCACAACAATACCTGTTGGCTTATGAGTAATACGTACTGCGGAATCTGTTGTATTTACAGACTGCCCTCCTGCACCTGAAGAATGATAAACATCAATTTTCAAATCATCCTCATTCACTTTAACTTCATCTGTAACTTCAATTTGAGGTGAGACATCGCATGAAACAAACGAAGTATGTCGTCTTGCATTTGAGTCAAAAGGAGAAATACGAACCAAACGATGAACACCACGCTCTGCTTTAAATAAACCATATGCATATGCACCTGATATAGATAAAGTAACAGACTTTATACCAGCTTCATCACCTGCAAGATAATCTAAGACGGTTACCTTAAAGCCCTTAATGGAACAAAAACGACAGTACATGCGATAAAGCATATCTGCCCAATCCATAGACTCTGTACCACCTGCACCAGGATGTAGTTCAACAATACAATCAAAATAATCATATTTTCCACTTAAAAGAGCTTTTTCCTCTAGTTTTGCTACATCAGTCCTTATTTCCTCAACCATACTTTCAAAAAGACTCATTGCTTCTGTATCAACTAAAGCCATCTCCATAAACTCTTTTAAATCCAAATATTTCTTCTCTATTCCATCATAACTATTCAAAACTTCCTTTAATGAATTAGATTCTGCAATTACACCTTTTGCTTTATCTTGGTCTAACCAAAAATCACTATCATTAATCTTTTCTTCTAAACTTGCTAAGATTGGACGTTTCCCATCTACATTTAATGCAGTTTTTAAATCTGATAGTTTCCCATCATACTCATTGATGAACTTATTAATTTCATATTTTTCCATAATCTCACCTAAACAAAAGAAAAGACTCATTCCTTGAGCCTTTATGATTTAGCATCTTGCTAGCTTTACTAATCACAATTATACATTAAAAAAAATAAGAATACTAGTATAAAATCAGCATTATTTAATTAAAAAATCCCCTCTTGTAGAGGAGATAGCATTTGTTTTATTATTTTATGTACGCAGTTTCCTTTAACGCTTCAGTTATTTTTTCTACAGCCTTTGCGCAAGGATTTTCTAAAGTCTTATCACAATATTTACAAAAATCATATGTCCCACACATGTCCTTATGCTTTTTTTCGCTTTCCAGCCACTTATCATAATCAATTTTTTGTTGTTTATCGTTTGTCATAATTCTTCACTCTTTACTTTCTTTTATTTCTACTATTAGTATAATCCTAAAAAAAAAGAAAATCTATATGAAAACGCTTAACACGAAATTTTTTATTAAAATTATCTAAAAATTTTAGTATTCTTCCATAGATTTTTCTTCAATAAACGATTATAATATAACTCATGGAAGTGATAACAAATGAAAATCATAAGAACATACGATGATCCATATTATCCAGAAAAATCAAGATTTTTAGGAAATTGCTATAATCTTATTATGGAAGATAGAACATATCATTTTGAATTTATTATTAAGAAAAATAGTGCTTTAGTTTTAACAGATAATTTAGATTATATAGAAAATGTAATCCAAATATTTCATAATGATAATGCTTATATTTCTTCTTTCTATACCAAAGATAGCACATTTTATAAAAGCTATGATGAAAAAATCATATTTAAACTTCCTATATCTATTTTACAAGTAAGTAACTTTTTTTTACAAAAAGAAAAGCTGAACCAGTTAGAACAATATTTAGATGAAAATGAAATCTATCTACCAGTATGTATTATTGATGAAGAATACGTATTACTAGATGGACATCATCGTCTTTATCTTGCAGCTAAAAATTTAAATAAAATGGTTTATGTCTACATGGATGATGTTAAACCTTCTACTCATGATTTTGTATATATTGCCAAGGAACAAAACATTCGTTTTATTAAGGACCTAAAAATAATAAGTACTAAAGACTATCAAGAAATTATGAAAGAATTTGAATTACTTACTTCTTATGATTAAGTTTTTTCTATTGACTTAAACTAAAAATTTTCTTATATAAAAAAACGAATAGCACATTTAGTTGTGCTATTCGTTTTATTTTTTTAAAATACACTAACTTAAGTAAAAAACTATTTTTTCTCAGGACGTTCTTTTCTACCTAAATATATATCTAACTCCTCCTGCATATTAGATGGTATTACAGGTTTAACAGGGAAAAATACACTTTCAATCATACGAGTAGCAAATTGATTAATAAATGCAGTTGTTGCATAATAATTTTTGCTATCTAAGAAATCTAATACATCCCTACGACTATGTATTTCAGCCCCACCTTTTCCGCACACTCTAGCAAATGATAAAGCTGGAATACCATGATCTGCAAAAGGCGTTGAATCTGAAGAATATACTCCTTGTCTTGCCTGAATAGGAAAACCAAGTTCTTTTCCTAAATAATTAATATAACTAGGCAAAGCATCCTCACTTGTACAACAAGCAATATCACTTCCAATAACTACACCTGTCATATCTACATTAATATTGAGTTTGTACTGCTTTAATTCTTCCTTATGTTGTTCTGTATATGCTTTTGAGCCCATTAAGCCAATCTCTTCTGCACCACACCAAACAAATTTTAAAGTTCGCTTTGGTTGATGCTTTGAAAAATAAGCTAACGATTCTAAAATTGTTGTTGTCCCTCCTTGTCTTGCCTGAATAGGAAAACCAAGTTCTTTTCCTAAATAATTAATATAACTAGGCAAAGCATCCTCACTTGTACAACAAGCAATATCACTTCCAATAACTACACCTGTCATATCTACATTAATATTGAGTTTGTACTGCTTTAATTCTTCCTTATGTTGTTCTGTATATGCTTTTGAGCCCATTAAGCCAATCTCTTCTGCACCACACCAAACAAATTTTAAAGTTCGCTTTGGTTGATGCTTTGAAAAATAAGCTAACGATTCTAAAATTGTTGTTGTCCCTGTACCATTATCATATGCACCAGTAGAAAAAGGAACAGAATCATAATGAGCAGTAAAACATATAATTTCTTCTTTTAAACTAGTTCCAGGAATAGTTGCAACAACGTTATGACTTATTTTTTTTGTTTCTTCCTGTAATAAAGTCAATTTGACTTCTTTAGGATTGCTTAGTAAAAGTCGTTGTGCATCAATTCTTCTAATCGCTACACCAGGAACTTTGCCATGAGCATAATGTCTTTCACGAATTGCCATTTTCTCTAAATCTGAATCATTTCGATCATCATATAAAGACCCACTAGCGCAAATAAATCCACTAGCCTTCTTTTCACAAAGTAATTTGTAAGTTTTCACCATAACTCTAGAAGGTAAAAAAACTATCTTTCCTTCTAAACTAGGAAAACTTTCCAAATGATCATCAGATTCTATAGCTATAAATTCTCCTACAACTCCTTCTTGACTAGTCTGTCCGCTCATGCCTATCCCTGTCACTTCATAGGCACCATCAATCGCCTCTAAAGAAGCTTTAAGAATCGTATATCCATCAATTTCAAAATCTTCTAAATGTGCCTCTACTTGATACTTGTGACACTCAGTTATAATCATATTCGCAACCTTAAGTTCTTCTTCAGAACCAGCTACACGTTCAAATGCAATTTTCTTTAAAAAATCAAAACTACCATAGTTTTCCATATATTACTACCTCGTTTTACTATATTCTTTTTTTATTATACACTATATTTGCTAATTTTTTTACTTTTTTTTAAAAAAACTATATTTTTGTTCTTTGATATAGTTCTAATAAATCATCTTCAGAAATACATTTGTTAGATAGTTTCATTTCAATTTTAAAATACTTGTATATATGTTTTTTTATATTCTCATGAAAATGAATTTTCTTCACAGGATATTCAAAATGATATAATTGCCTTTCTAAAATGAATCTATTAAGAATTATATTTTGATGAAGACCAAAACTTACATTTAAAATAAATAAATATAAATAATTCATAATAATAATAAGGTCCATCTGCATAAAACAAAACCATAAGACAATTAAAGTATTTATGAATATACTAATATAAAAACTTATTTTAAGACTATAGTAATAACTAAAAAAATAAGAAAATATTGTTTTAAGCAAATTAAAACCATCTAGTGGATAAATAGGAATCAAATTCACTATAATAAGAATTAAGTTGATGGTCTTCATACTTGAGTCTGGAAAAATAAAATAAGCTATCCCATTTAGAAGTATTCCACCTGAATATAAAAAAATATCTTTTATAAAATTCTCTTTTTTAGGTTCTAATTCTAAAAAGAAACCAAAAGCTGAAAGCTTTAATTTTTTGATTTTAAAATGGAATATATAAACAAAGAATATATGACCAAATTCATGTAAGATTAAACATAGTAACAATTTAAAAATTATATGTTGTTTTGGTGAGAATAACAAAATAATAAATAACAAAAGAAAACTATAATCTATCTTATATTTTTTCATAATAAATAACCAATCTAGATGCAATATCTTTGATTGCAGAGCCTTCTACTATAAAAAAATCATTTGTTGTACCCAAAGCATTTAAACTATGAACATATTGATATAGATTACTTGTATGCTTTTTTAAATTTCTGATAATAAAGCGCTCATCTAAAGAAATGACTTCCATTTGTCCTTCTTCAATTTTAACAACCATAACATCAATTGGTAAACAAACTTCTTCTGTTAAAGGAAAAACATATAAACAATCCTCTTTTAAGATATAATCCTTCACATAAAGAGGAACTGATGCCACACTTTCGTCATTCTTAAATAAGCTTTTTGCTAAAAATTGATTCAAACCAATTACATTGAATTCATGATTCAATATACTTTGAATTGGCTGAATAAAAAAATAGAGACTAATGATAAGACCGAGACTTGCCCATTTGAAAATCTTTTTCATAATTTTCACCCATTCTACTATATTCTACTTCCTCGTTAAGTAGTCCATTTTCAAGAAAAGAAAAATAATTTTTAGAAGATACAATCAAATGATCTAAAAAAAATACCTCTAATGCATTAGATAATTCCTTCAATCGCATTGTTGATTCAATATCTTCATATGATGGTTCTATTTCTCCAGAAGGGTGATTATGTACTAATAAGAGTCCATAAGCCTTAACTTCTAATGCATCTGCTAATATTCCCTTTGTTGTTAATGATACACTGTGTGCTCCTTCCGAGGTATAAATTTTTTTCTTTATAGGCCGAAGTTTACAGTCTACATAGATTGAAATGACAATCTCATATGATAGCAAATAAATGTCTGCATATACAAAAGAATAAATTTTATCTGGAGTATCTAAGGATAATTTTTTATCCTCCATTCGATTTGATCTTTTTGCTATTTCAAAGCAAGCCATCAGTAAAGATGCTTTGGCTTGCTTGATTCCTTCAATTGTACTCAATTTTTGATAAGATAAATTTTTCAAATCCTGTATACTAGATTTTTTTAAAATCTCTGTAGCAATCATAAAAACATCCTTATTTTTTGTACCACTTCCTAATAAGATTGCTAGAAGTTCAACATCACTTAATGCTGCACTTCCTTCCCTTATCAATCGTTCTCTAGGTCTATCAGATTTTTTTAAGTCTTTTACTTTCAATTTAAACACCTCATAGAATAGTAACCAAAAAATAAAGATAATTTTTTAAAAAAAATAAAAAGGACAAAATTGTCCTTTCTTTTCTATTGAAATAATGTATTTAAAATTTCACTGATATGTGAAACTGGATGAATCTTTAATACACTACGTACTTCCTCTGGAATATCTTCTATATCTCGTTCATTATCCTTTGGAATAAAAATAGTTGTTAAACCACTACGATGAGCAGCAATTGATTTTTCGCGTAAACCACCAATAGGAAGCACTTGTCCTCTAAGTGTAATTTCACCAGTCATTCCTACATGACAATCTACTGGAAGATTTGCTAAGGCAGATACTATTGCGGTTGTCAAGGTTACTCCAGCAGATGGACCATCCTTAGGTACAGCTCCCTCTGGAACATGAATATGAATGTCATTTTTCTCAAATACACTAGATTCTATTTTATAATCTTGACTATGACTTCTAACATAGGAATAAGCTGCTTGGGCAGATTCTTTCATCACATCTCCAAGTTTACCTGTCAATTGCAAGCCGCCTTTACCAGGATAAGTAGTTACTTCAATATCTAAAGTATCTCCACCAAACTGAGTGTAAGCAAGTCCTGTTACAATTCCAACTTGATTTTCTCCACGATTTTTATTATTCGTAAAACGAATTTTCCCTAAAAATTCACTTAAGTTATCACATGTTACAACAATTTCAGAAACCTTATCAATTAAAATCTTCTTCACTGTTTTTCTGCATATTGTTGCAATCATACGGTTCAATTCACGAACTCCAGATTCTCTAGTATAATTCTGAATAATCGCATACATTGCATCCTCTTCAATCTTCACCTGTGCTCCAGCAAGACCATGTTCTTCTAAATTTCTAGGTAATAAATGTTTAAAGCCAATATTAAACTTTTCTATTTCTGTATAACTAGATAGTTCAATAATTTCCATACGGTCTCTTAATGGGGCAGCAATATTAGATAAATCATTTGCCGTAGTGATAAACATAACCTGAGATAAATCATATGGTTCTTCTAAATAATTATCAGAGAAAAATTTATTTTGTTCAGGATCAAGCACTTCAAGCATTGCTGCAGCAGGATCACCACGATAATCAGCAGTCATCTTATCAATTTCATCTAACAAGAAAACTGGATTTACTGTACCAGCATCCTTCATTCCCTTTAAAATACGACCAGGCAAAGCACCAATATAAGTTCTACGATGACCGCGAATTTCAGACTCATCACGAACTCCTCCTAAGGATTGCTTTACAAACTTACGTCCTAATGCTTCACTGATAGATTTTGCTAAAGATGTTTTTCCAACTCCTGGAGGGCCTGCAAAACAAAGAATTGTATTTGGATTCTTGCCAGTCATCATTTTAACTGCCAAATATTCAATAATACGATCTTTTACCTTTTCTAATCCATAATGGTTTTTATCTAGACTTTCCGCAACTTTCTTTAAATCTGTTGTGTCCTCACTTTGTTTATACCATGGCAAATTTATAATCCACTCTAAATAAGTACGGATTACTCCAGACTCAGCCATTTGATTATTGGTTTGTGCATATTTCTGTAGTTCATTCTTCGCTTTTTCATATACTTTTGGAGGCAAATGAGCTTCCTCAATAGCCTTTCTAAAAGTTTCTACATCCTCTTCTTGACGAGCCTTATCTCCAAGTTCATTTTGAATAGCTTTCATTTTTTCTCTCAAGAAATATTCCTTTTGAGCCTCATCCATAGATTTTTTCACATCAGAGGAAAGCTTATTTTCAATTTCTTGAATATTTTTTTCACGCTCTATATCTTCTAAAATAAACTCTAAACGCTTAGTTGCATCAAATTCCTCTAAATAACGATATCGATTTGCAAACTGCGTTGTAAGTTTAATGTTATTTGCAATTACATCTGAAATTGTTGCAGCATTGCTTGCATTTTGTAATTGTCTTGAAACCTCATCTGGATTTGATAATAGGTTAAGACCAGATCTAGTAATGCTTGCAATAACATTCTTAATTAAAGCGGCTTCATTTTCATCATTATGCAAAATAGATTGCATCTTTTCATAAGCACATACAAAATATGGTTCTAAAGATGTATATTCATGAATTAAAATACGATCTGTAACCTTAAATTTAACCTTATAATTTCCATTTTGAAGTTTTAACTTTAAAGTGATTTTGGCCAAAACACCAATTTTTTCTATATCTTCTTCTCGAACTTCAGTAACAGTAGAATCCTTTTGAATCAAAAGCAACACATTTCCGCCATACATCTTTTCAGCAGCATCTAACGCCATAACTGAATTCGCACGTCCAACCTCAATTCTAAAATCATTATTAGGAAATGGAATAACGCCACGAACTGCAATGGCAGGTAATACTAATTTATTTTCTTCCATCATATCATCCTTTCAGCTTTTCTAACTTCAAGCAAATATAATAATATATCATTTTTGGCACTTTTGCAAGTCATTTGCCAAAAAAATATTATTTTTAAGAAAAAGGAAAGCCTTACGACCTTCCCTAATTCATCATTAAATCATTTTTGCATTAGATAATAGTAAATCAATCACAGCTTGATAAGCTAAATCACTATAATATCTAGCCATGTTCTGCTGAAGCATTTTCTCTTTAGTAGAACCTTGAGCCTTAGCATCCTCTTCTGCTTTTTGCTCTAAAGCCTCTTTAGAAGGAGCCAAATTTTCAACCTCAATCATTTTAGACACAACAACATTGAACAATGCTTGACGCTTTCCTTGCTTTGTAGTTTCCTCATCAAATTTCTCTTTTGTAATATTCATCAATCCTAAGAATGTTTCAAATGGGATATTATACATTTTAGCTTGATTTTCATATTGAGCACGAATTTGACGAATTCTTTCATCTTCTAAACTAGCAGGCATATCAATCACTGTATTATCTAAAATCTTATTGATGATTTCATCTACTTGACGATCCTTTTCTGATTTTTCTTTATTTGATGCAATCTCCACTTTCTTTGTTGCTTTTAATTGTGCTACAGTTTCAACTCCATCAAGATTAAGATTCTTTACATACTCATCTGTAAGTTCTGGATAAGTCATCACTTTTACCTCATGAACAGTAACCTTAAATACTGCAGGTTTTCCAGCTAAACTTTTCTCTCCATAATTATCAGGGAAAGTAACATTTACATCTTTTACCTCTTCAGCCTTCATGCCAATCATCTGATCTTCAAATCCAGGAATAAATTGACCTGATCCAATTTGAAGTTCATAGTTTTCAGCCTTACCGCCTTCAAACTCAACACCATCCACAGTACCAACAAAATCAAAAACAGCATAATCTCCGCTTTCAATTACTTGAGATTCTTTAAGAGCCTTTGAAGCATCCTTATTCATAAGTTGCTTAATTGCCAAATCTACTTCTTCATCAGTCACTTCTAAATCAGCTTTTTTACACTCTACACCTTTATATTGTGGTAATTCCACAGTAGGATATACATCAAAAGTTAAAGAAATCTTAAAGTCTTTTCCTCTTTCTAATTTTTCATCACTTTCAAAATCAGGTGTAAAAGGTCCGCATATTTCTTTAGACAAAGTTTCATCCTTATAAATTTCGCTTGCCTTTTCATTTAAAATAACATTTAAAGCCTCATCAAATAAAGACTCAACACCAAAATTTTTTTCAAAAACACTTCTTGGTGCCATTCCCTTACGGAATCCCTTAATTGTAACTTCAGCATTTTTCTTCTCAAAAGCCTTATCAATTGCCTTTTCAAATTCTTCTGCAGTAACATCAAAAACAACTTTATTTTGGCTGTGTTCTAATTTTTCAACTTTCATTTTATCATTATGTAGACAATAGTCTACTCCTCCTAATATATTCTCACGTTTTATATACAAAACGCACCTTTTATTATACCATTAAAATTCAAAAAGTAAAGAAAAATAAAGAATGTTAAAATTAAAGAATAAATTTTTTGTCTTTCCATAGTAAAATACAAGAAGAAAGAGTATAATAAATTTGCAAAAAGAGGTGATTTTATGCAAAAAATTCTTTTACTTACAACTGGTGGAACGATTTCTAGTACTCAATCTAAGGATGGATTGAAACCTACAAATACAACTCAAATGTTAAAAAGCATTTTAGAAGATGAAGAAACAACAATTGATTGTGAAACAATTTTTATATTAGATAGTTCAAATATTCAACCTGAAGAATGGATTGTTCTTGCAAATAAATTATATGAAAATTTAAAAAAATATGATGGTATTATTATAACTCATGGTACAGATACAATGAGTTATACTGCTTCTATGATTTCTTTTATGATTCAAAATCCAAACATTCCTATTGTATTTACAGGTTCTCAGTTACCTATAGAACATCCATTAACAGATGCAGTGGATAATTTACGATGTGCCTTTGCAATGGCAAAATCAAAAACACCAGGAATATTCCTAGCTTTTAATCGAAAAATTCTATTTGGATGTCGATCTGTAAAAGCTAGAACATCCAGTTTTGATGCGTTTGAATCCATCAACTTTAAAACATTTGGAAGAATTTCTGCTACTGGATTAAGCCTTCATAAAGAAATGCTTAAACCAGTTATAGAAGCTCCAACCATTAATACAAAAATAGAAACAAACATCTTTCTATTAAAGCTCACTCCTACAACCAATCCAAACATTATTCCGCTTCTTATTTCAACTGGAGTGAAAGGAATTATTATTGAAGCCTATGGAGCTGGCGGAATATCTTTTATAAGAAGAGATTTTGTAAAAGAAATCCAAAATTCCATACATAAAGGAATTCCAATTGTAGTTTGCAGTCAATGTTTATATGAACGAGCAAACTTTAATATCTATGAAGTAGGAACAAAGGTTCTAGCAAGTGGAGCCATTGAAGCATTTGATATGACAACAGAGGCAACAGTGACAAAATTAATGTATGCACTTGGACAAACAAATAATTTAGCTGAAATAAAAAAAATATTTTTAACTCCAATTTCATATGAAATAAATCCTGAAAACTATAATAATTAAATATATAGAAAAAAACTGGCTTTGGTATGATAAGCCAGTTTTTTGTTTATATTTTTT
>JAIDKZ010000064.1 GCA_029051735.1 Anaeroplasmataceae bacterium
GATAAATATTGTTTGTATCTAAAGCCATATTGGGAGTCGGTAACTGAAAAATGGCATTTAACGCAAATTACGAATTCTGAAGTTTTGAATTCGGAAGAATATAAGAGCCTTAACTTGGATATTGAAACACTTTATAAGCTTAGAGAAGATAATGAAAAACTTAGGAAAGCTAAAGATTTCAATCAAGAATATGTGAAGAATAAACGATTGATTCAGTCTTATGAGCAAAAGATTGAAAAGGATACCGAAGTTAAATTTAGGCAATTTATTAAAAAGACATTCTTTTATAATCAAACAGTGTATGAGAAAGATAAGTTTTTAAGGAATAATAAATGGATTGCCGAGCTTTATCCAGCATGTAAATTGAAGGAAGAAAATATTAAAGTAGTATTGTCAAGTACGAAGAAATTTTTTAGTCCAATTGATACTTTTTCTAGAATGCCGTTTTACATATACAATAACGAAGCATTAACTGAAGATAGTATTACCTTTATTGATGAATTTGATACGACAAAAGAAACGTTATTAGATCAAATCATTGAAGACGGCTTAAAATTTGATATCGACATTTTTGCGCTATTTCTAAATATCTATTATTCTTTAACAAGTCTTTCATTTCCTGTTACACTAATGAGAATTAGTGATTATAGGAAAGAAAAAATTGAGAAAGAAGAATGGGTAGATATAAAAGATCTGATAGAAGAACTGAAAAAGAAATTTCAGCAAGTTTACGAAGATTACAAGTTGCAATTTTTAGTAAAAAGTAAAGGCTTTGAAGAGAAGAAGGCATTTATTTTTGATGATGGCAAATCTTTGAATATATTTAGCGATAAATCCAAAAAAGTGTTGAAGGCCACATACGACAAAGATGAAAATATTAACTCGTTACTTGCGGTTGCCAAAAGTTATAAAGGTCAAGAAAAAGAGAGACTTGACAATATTTTGCTTGATGTGAAATTCGCTATAAATAGTTTTATAAATAAATCAGCCTACATATCAAAAAATTACACAGATTATAAAAATCAATCTTTAAAGGGATATAAAATAAAATATTCATTTGAGGAATCTGCATTGACCATATTGTCAGCATTTAATGTTGCAGATGAATATAAACAATATCTCTTAGATCGCATTATTGATAGAAATGCGAATATGAAACTAGATTTGCAGGTGGAACCAGAGTTGGAGTTTATGAATAAAGGGTTCGAATATTTTGAACTTGAGGATGATCATGAACACGATTTGCAAACAAAATGTCATGCATTTAAATTTGATACGACACCAGAGGCAATAATTGCTAAACTATGTGTAAAATCTAGAGTAGTTGGAATTTCAGCGACTGCATCGATAGAGACTGTAATTGGCAATTATGATATTGAATATTTCAAAAAAGTCTTACAAGACGACTTCTATTCAATTTTAGATAGCGATTATGCTAGGTTAGAGCAAGAGTTTTTGGATGAGCAGAAAACATATGAAGAGAATAATATTACTATTCATACAACTCCTATAGATGACGATAAAGTCTTTTCTGATAAAGAGAATTGTATTCAAGTTATTACGTCTATTTTTAATGAGAAGAATAGAGAATATTATTTAAATTATCTTGAAAATGATGCTAAGTACTATCACTCTTATATTATTTGCAAACTCCTCAAATTGTATATTCAAGTTGCAGAAAGTAGTGATATATATTCTTTTTTAGCATTTTTAAATTCGTTCCCGAAAACTCAGGACAAGGCAAACAGGTCTCAGTTCTTAGATAAGAAGCTTTTAGAGAAAGCAATATGCGATTTAATTCAGCAAAATTGTTATAAGAATGCGCCTATAGTTCATATTGTGGGAAGCGATAACTTCGAAGAAGAATTTGCTAAAGTTAACGGAGAGTTGGCTGATGGCAAAAAAATTTTTGTATTAAGCACATATAAGACCATGGGTAATGGGCAAAACATCCAATACAAAATTCCAGATATTGAAAGTATAAGATCCAATGTTATCATCAATAAAGAAGATAGATTGGAAAAAGATTTTGATGCGATATATCTTTCAACTCCAACTAATTTGGTGCAAATGTTATCCTATGATTCGGAGAACAGAGTAAATAATTTATGCAAGTATTTATTCCAGCAGGAATACTTATATAAGAAAAAATATATTACACATAGTCAAAGAAAAATAAATATTGAATCTGGTTTTAGAAAGACGTTCTATGGAGATGGAGCAATGTCTTCATATAGAAGGAATGAAGATATATTATTACATACGGCGCAGCTAACAATTCAAGCTATCGGCAGAATTTGTAGATGTCAAAATAAGAACAAAAATATTAATATTTTTTACGACCAAGAAATTCTAAATAGGTTAAATCTTATTAAAGACAATTTAAACGATGGTAAGAAGATTTTTAATAAAGAGTTTAGAATATTGTTGGAACAGCCAGTACATGATGAGCGCATTGCTCTTGATCATTATACACTTAAGAATAAGAAGGCTTACGTTATTTTAAAGAAGAAGGCAAAAGAAGTGAGAGATTCACAAGCAAACGTTAATGAATGGCAGGATTTACGGGATTTTGTATTAATGCATCCAACAGCTGATTATATTCCTGGAAAATATGCCGCTTTGTATTTTAAATTTGATACGCCTCTGTACGGGTATGCGTATAGATTTAATAATAATTATGAGTTTGTGAATATTACAGTTAATAGTAATACATACGAAAGAACTCAAGTGTCAGCAGAGGGTAGTGAATTAATTAGACTTATGAGTATTCCAGAGT
>JAIDKZ010000065.1 GCA_029051735.1 Anaeroplasmataceae bacterium
CCCGCAAACGCCATACGAGTGCGGCCGCGGGGCCCGGATATGTGTAAAACACCCCTCACAATAACAGCATGGTCAGATTTAATTTTAGTCTTAGACCAGTTAACCACATCTTCTGTATCTAAAGACAAGTTTCTTTTAATACGTTCTATACCTAATTGTGTTGTATGGACTTTATCCAAATTTTTTAGTAATTCGTTTTCTGCATTCATTTAATACTTACTCTTTTCTCTTAATAAAATTCGTGACTTGTTGTTCTTATCTAATTTATTTCAAATTTTTTTGCAAATAGACACTATTTTTCATTCTTTCCCAAAGAATTTCCTTTTGGTCAATTCCAAACAATAAAATCTTCCATAGTGAATCTACGGCATAAGTCCCATAAGTTTGCATATAAGAGATATGCATCTGTATTGCACCCTGAAAAATCAAGTCATACTCTTCTTTAGAAAGAGTCTCATCTCCATAATATCCTTCCAATAAACTTTGTGCCAAATCAAAACGATAATTCATTTCTTTTGTCTTTTGATTAAAATCAACAAATTGCATGATAAAAGGCCATCCCAAATCAAGATAGCGACTACCTATACCAGAATCATCTAAATCAATAAACACTACTTCTCCATTTTGTCTAACCATTGTATTATGTGGACCAATATCAGTATGAACAAAGCATTGACTAAGTGAGCTAAAATCTGGAAGTGAATCCAAAATTTCATCAAATTTATGTTTAAAATCACGATCGCTAAACCATTCATAATACTGCTTCTTACTCTGTGTAAAAGGAGATAAAATATTGTATCCTTTCAGTGAATGTAATTTATGTGCAAACTGACCAATCTTATATTCATCAAAAACATTTTCTTCCATTGAGCGCCCATCAATATATTCCATTAAATAAAAGTAATACCCTTGCTCTTGTATATAATAAGCTCCTTCCCTTGTAGGAAATAGTTTAGGAGCCATAGAGTGTTCATTGCCCAAAAACAAATGAGCCTGAACATTACTTTGTATTATTGATTCCTCTTTACTTAGAATTCCCTTTATTATGAAATCTTGATTATTCGTACTTATTCTGCAAATAATCTTATCAGTATCCTCTGAATCTTTTTTGTACATATCTTTTATTATAGGATGATCAATTTCCCATCTATCCAAAATAGATTCTACCAATTCTTTTATCATTTACTACCTCTCTCTATAGTATTAGAATATTAAGTTTCAATTCTTTTGACTTACAGTACAAAAAATTTCAATTGGTTTATCTGATTATACCAACCCTCACTCCAAAGGATTTGTCTCTATCAGAATTTTTGTGCATAAGCACAATGACTTTCTTCTTCCATATCCGTCATTGCCCTTGTGCCACCCTTAAATCTCTGTTCTAATGCTTTGAGAGAAACTCTCTGGTGTCAAGCCAACGGCTTGCTGCTATAGATAAAACCAGTTTCATCACTCAAACTCAATTGTTGCTGGAGGTTTAGATGTACAATCATATAATACTCGGTTCACTCCTGGAACTTCATTAACAATTCTTCTTGATATAATATCCAAAATATCATAAGGAATTCTAAACCAATCAGCTGTCATAAAATCTGAAGTAGTTACTGCTCGTAAAACAATTGCATAAGCATAGGTTCTTTCATCCCCCATAACTCCAACACTTTGCATATTTGTAAGTGCTGCAAAATATTGTCCAATCTTCTGATCTAATCCTGCCTTTTTGATTTCCTCTTGATAAATAGCATCTGCATCCTGAACAATTTTAATTTTTGATTCTGTCACTTCTCCTATAATACGAATACCTAATCCAGGCCCTGGAAAAGGTTGTCGATAAACTAAATGATTAGGAATGCCAAGTTCTAATCCTAACTTTCTTACCTCATCTTTAAATAAAGAACGTAATGGTTCTATGATTTCCTTAAAATGGACAACCAAAGGCAATCCTCCAACGTTGTGATGTGATTTGATTACTGCAGATTTACCTAATCCACTTTCTATAACATCTGGATAAATGGTTCCTTGTACTAAATAGTCTACTTCACCAATCTCATTTGCGATTTCTTCAAAAACCCGGATAAATTCTTCACCAATAATTTTACGCTTTTTCTCAGGATCAATAATGCCTGACAATTTTTTATAGAAACGTTCTTGTGCATTGATTCGTATAAAATTTAATGCATAATTACCATGACTACCAAAAATTTTTTCTACTTCATCACCTTCGTTTTTCCTTAACAATCCATGGTCAACAAAAACACAAGTCAGTTGTTTTCCAACCGCTTTTGATAGCAATACAGCAGCAACACTACTATCTACTCCACCTGATAAAGCACATAACACTTTTCCATTTCCAATTTTCTTTTTTAAGGATTCAATAATTTCATTGGAAAAGTCTTTCATTTTCCAGTCTCCATGACAATGACAAATATGATATAAAAAATTATAAATTATTTTCATACCATCTTCTGTATGTAGCACCTCAGGATGAAATTGGACAGCAAACAATTTTAAGCGATGATTTTCCATTGCAGCAATAGGACAATCCTTAGAATACGCTGTAACTGTAAACCCATTTGGAGCCTTGCTTATACAATCTGTATGACTCATCCATACTATAGTGGATGAATCAATTTGATCAAATAAAAATGATGATGAATTTGTTTCTATTTTTGTCTTTCCATATTCACTTACTTTTGCTTTTTCTACTTTTCCATCAAGTAAATAAGCCATTAATTGCGCTCCATAACATATTCCTAAAATAGGAATGCCAAGTTCAAATATATCCTTTGATATTGTAGGAGATTCATGATCATAAACACTATTAGGACCACCTGTAAAAATAATCCCCTTTGGATTAAATTTTTTTATATCATCTAATGACATTGTATAAGGGTGAACTTCACTATACACATTGCATTCACGAACTCTACGAGCAATAAGTTGATTGTATTGCCCACCAAAATCTAAAATTAAAATACGTTCATTTATCATAATCTAATCCTACTTTGTATAGTTTGGAGACTCAACTGTAATATCTACATCATGTGGATGGGATTCCTTTAATCCTGCATTCGTAATCCTTATAAATACTGCCTTGTTTTGAAGTTCAGCCACTGTTAGAGCACCACAATATCCCATGCCCGCTCTAATTCCACCACATAATTGATAAAGTGTATCTGCGACAGGTCCTTTATAAGCAACCCTACCCTCAATACCTTCTGGCACTAATTTTTTTGCTATTGTATCCTTAGCCTGAAAATATCGATCTGCTGATCCTCTTTTCATTGCTGCCAAAGAGCCCATTCCAACATAAGACTTATAACGTCTACCCTGAAAAATTATTTCTTCTCCTGGAGATTCTTGACAACCAGCTAAAATAGAACCAAGCATCACAACATCAGCACCAGCACCAAGTGCTTTAACTATATCACCTGATAATTTGATCCCACCATCTGCAATAACACATATCCCTTTTCCTTTACAAACCTCTGCAATCTCTGCAACTGCAGTAATTTGAGGAACTCCTACTCCCGCAACAACACGTGTTGTACAAATAGATCCTGGTCCTATTCCCACCTTAACAGCATCAGCACCAGCTTTGATTAATGCTAATGCAGCTTCTTTGGTTACAATATTTCCAGCAATTAATGGAAGGGAAGGATAAGTTGTTTTAATTTCCTTTACAATATCTAAAATATTTTTAGAATGTCCATGAGCACTATCTACCGCAATCACATCAACTCCAGCATTTACTAATGCTTTAACTCTATCTAAACTATCCATGCCTACACCAATAGCTGCACCACAGCGTAAACGACCATTCTCATCTTTACATGCATTAGGATAATTTATAACATTATCAATATCTTTTGAAGTGATTAATCCCTTTAATATTCCCTGTTCATTCACAATAGGTAATTTTTCAATTCGGTGTTCCCACAAAATTTTTTCTGCATCTTTTAAAGTAATTCCTTCCTTAGCAGTAATCAAAGAATCCTTTGTCATATAAGAACTTACTACTTCATTTGATGGCTTTGTATATTTCAAGTCACGAGCAGTAAGCATTCCTAAAAGTTTATTTTCTTCATCTACTACAGGTAGTCCATTAATTTTGTAATATTGCATAGTATCAAAAGCTTCTGCTAAGGTAGCAGATGGACTTAAAGTTATAGGATTTGTAATCATACCACTTTCATATCGCTTAACAAGCTCAACTTCTTGAGCCTGAGCTTTTATACTCATATTTTTATGAATAAATCCAATTCCTCCCTCTCTTGCTAAAGCAATTGCCATTTTAGATTCTGTAACTGTATCCATAGCTGAAGAAATAATTGGTATATTTAATTCAATTTGTTTTGTCAATTTTGTTTTTAAAGATACCTGAGCAGGTACTACTTCTGAATACTGTGGAACTAACAAAACATCATCAAAAGTTAATCCTGTACGAACATCATCAAATTTCATATTACTCTCCCTTACCTATTTTACATTTTTCATATATATAATCAACATTTTTAAAATAATAATCTAATGTAAAGCATTCCTTTAACTCTGTTTCAGATAAATGCTTTAAAACCTCATTATTTTGACCTAATAAAGTCAAATAATCCAACTTCTCGTTGTATGCCTTCATAGCAATTGGTTGTACTAAATCATAAGCATTTTCTCTTGATAATCCTTTTTCAATTAAAGCATTCATCACTCTTTGAGCAAAAATTACTCCATTTGTTTTATAAATATTTTCAAGCATAACCTCAGGATATACAACAATATTTTCCAAAATTCCTTTAAAACGAGAAAGCATATAATCTAAAAGCATGGTAGCATCTGGTAAAATAATACGCTCTGTAGAGGAATGTGAAATATCTCTTTCATGCCATAAAGCAACATTCTCATAAGCTGTAGCCATATATCCTCTCATTACTCTTGCACAACCACAAATATTTTCTGATGAAATTGGATTTCGTTTATGAGGCATAGCTGAAGATCCCTTTTGTCCACTTGTAAAAGCCTCCTCTAACTCATGAACTTCTGTTCTTTGCAAACTTCTAATTTCAAATGCCATTTGTTCTAAAGAAGCAGCTATTATAGCCAATGTTGCAAGATAATACGCATGTCGATCTCTTTGTAATACCTGAGTGGAAATATTAGCAGATTCTATTCCTAATTCTTTACATACGAATTCTTGTATCATTGGAGGAATATTAGCAAAGTTCCCTACTGCCCCACTTATTTTCCCAGCTTCTACTTCTCTTCTAGCTGAGTTAAACCTACAAATATTTCTACTCATTTCTTCATGCCATAAAGCCCACTTCAATCCAAAAGATGTAATGTCTGCATGTATTCCATGGGTTCTTCCAATACAAGGAGTGGATTTAAATCTTATTGCCTGTTTTTCCAAAACTTTTTGAAATGCAATTAAGTCTTCATAAAGAATATCATTGGCTTGTTTTAAAAGATAACCATTTGCTGTATCTACAACATCTGTAGAGGTAAGCCCATAATGTACCCATTTTCTTTCCTCTCCTAATGATTCAGAAACTGCTCTAGTAAATGCAACTACATCGTGTTTTGTAAGTTGTTCAATTTCTAAAATTCTTTTTAAATCAAAGCGCGCATTTTTCTTTATTTTATCGACATCCTCACATGGTATAACCCCTAACTTACTCCATGCAGAACAAGATAATATTTCAACCTTTAAATAAGCATTAAATTTATTTTCATCTGTCCAGATCTTACGCATTACACTTCTACTATAACGTTCAATCATTTTTTTCCTCCATATGCTTTAAAAAACATTCAATTGTATTTTCCATCAAACAGCTAATGGTCATTGGACCAACTCCACCTGGAACCTTAGAGATATAAGATGCTTTCAAAACAACCTGTTCAAAATCAACATCTCCACATAACTTGTTGGTAACAGAATCTCTATTTACACCAACATCAATCACTACAGCTCCATCCTTTACCATGTCGGAAGTGACAAAACGTGGCTTACCAACAGCCGCTATTAATACATCTGCTTCTTTTGTAATTTGATCAATATGATTGGATTTACTATGTACCACAGTAACCGTTGCATTCCGATCAAGAAGTAGTTTTGCAACTGGCATTCCAACAATATTACTTCTACCTATCACACATGCTTTTTTCCCCTCTAAATCGTAGTGAATTGAATCAAGCATTTCAATTATTCCTTTTGGAGTACAAGGAACAATCCCTGGTTGTTTCAAATATAAAGAGGCAACATTTAGAGGATGAAATCCATCAACATCCTTATCTACCTGTATTGAGTTAATAACACTAGTCTGATTGATATGTCTAGGTAAGGGGAGTTGAACTAAAATGCCATCAACAAAAGCATCTTTATTTAATTTATAAATAATCTCTAACAACTCTTTTTCTGTAATACTACTAGGCTTACGAATAGTTGTATTTTTTATTCCAAGCTCTAGACAAGCCTTTTCCTTGCCTTTTACGTAAGATACACTACCTGCATCCTCACCAATTAATATGACAGCCAAATGAGGTACCCTTCCATATTTTTCTTTTAAGTTTTCCACCTCAGTAGTCATTGCTGCTTTTTTTGCAGCTGCTAGTTCCTTGCCACTAATCACAAAAGCCATAATTATTCACCTATTTCTTTAAAATTCTTTTTCCTATATCGGTTCGGTGGAAAAGATTCTCACAATGAATTGACTCAATCATTTGTAAAGCCTTATGATTAGCTTCTTCTAGTGTACTTCCTTTCTCAACAACAAATAATACCCTTCCTCCAGCTGTTAGATATTGTCCTTGTTCATCTAAAGTTGTACCCATATGATAAATATGATTTTGATCAGCACCATGAATAACATAGCCTTTTTTGTATTGTTCTGGATACCCTTTAGAAGCCAAAACTATACCAATTGTCGAAAAATCTTCCCATTCCAAAACGGGCTTTTTTTGATGTAAAACAGACATAATCACCTCATATAAATCTGACCTTAATCTTGGAAGTACAACCTCAGTTTCTGGATCGCCAAATCTGCAATTAAATTCAATCACCTTGATTCCTGTCTTTGTTTTAATCAACCCACCATATAATATACCACAAAAAGGTCTTTTTTCCTGAACTAATGCTTTAGCAGTTGGAATCATTATGCTGTTAAGAGCATATTCTTTATCACTTGAAGAAAGAAATGGGACTGGAGAATAAGCACCCATACCACCTGTATTTGGTCCTTGATCATTATCATAAGCTCTTTTGTGATCTTGGGCCATTTCAAGTGGGTAGACTTGCTCATGATTACATAAACACATAAAAGAAAATTCCTCTCCCTCTAAAAATTCTTCTACAATAACACTACCCTTACCAAAATGTTCTTCTAATAACATACTCCTTAAAGCCTGTTCAGCTTCTTTTAGTGTATAAGCTATTATAACACCTTTTCCTGCCGCAAGACCATCATATTTTAACACAATTGGAAATTTATTTTGTTTTATGTAAGAAAATGCTTCTTCAAATACAGTAAAAACTTTATAAGTTGCAGTAGGAATATTATATTTCATCATTAAGTTTTTTGCATATTCCTTACTTGATTCAATGATAGCTGCTTCTTTGGTAGGTCCAAAAATACATAAGTTATTGTTCAAAAATGCATTGACAATCCCTAAAGCTAAAGAAACTTCTGGACCAACTATAGTTAAATCTATTTCATTTTGCATTGCAAAATCAACTAACTTATCTATCTCCGTTTCCCTTATATCTACACATGTTGCAAGTTTAACCATACCTGCATTTCCAGGAGCTGCAAAAACTTGGCTAACCCAACGTGACTTACAAATGGCATCAATGATAGCATGCTCACGACCACCACTTCCTATTACAAGTACCTTTTTCATATTAATGCTTAAAATGCCTCATTCCTGTCATAAGCATCACAACATCAGCATCATTTGCAGCTTTGATACTAAGTGCATCATTTACACTTCCACCAGGTTGAACAATAGCATTCACTCCATTTTCACTTACATATTTTACAGTGTCATCAAAAGGAAAAAATCCATCAGAAGCTAAGACAAGTCCTTCCTTTATTCCTAAAGAATGTGCTTGTTCTATGGCTAAATGTGCAGACCCAATCCGGTTCATTTGTCCAGCACCAATGCCACAGGTCACCCCATCTTTAACCACTACAATTGCATTTGATTTGACATGTTTCGCAATTTTCCAACCAAAGTTCATATCATTTAATTGTTGTTGATTTGGATATTGATTTGTAACTGTCATTTCTTTTATTATATCTTTTGTAGTTGTATAATCATCAGCAGTTTGTGTTAATAGTCCTCCACGTACAGCAACCATGTGTGTTTCATGTTTTAAATTATCATCTATGTTAAATTCAATTAATCGAATATTCTTTTTCTTTTCTAATACTTCTAATGCCTCTTTATCAAAAGAAGGCGCTAATATAACTTCTAAAAAAATAGGCTTCATAAGCAGTGCAGCTTCTTTTGTAATGATTTGGTTTGTTGCAACAATACCACCAAAAATAGAAACACTATCCGCTTGATATGCTTTGTTCCAAGCATCAACGATATCATTACCAATTGCTGCACCACAAGGATTCATGTGCTTTAATCCCACAACAAAAGGTTCTTTAAATTCACTTACAATTTGTAATGCTGCATTTGCATCCTGTATATTATTATAAGAAAGCTCTTTTCCATGAAGCTGTCTTGCGTTTGCCAAAGAATAATTTTCACTCAAATCCATTGCATAAAATTTTGCAGATTGATGTGGATTTTCACCATATCTTAGTTCCTGAATTAAATCTGCTTTTAAAAATAGTTTTTCATTTAATCCAGCCATTCTTCTTAAATAAGTAGCAATACAAATATCATATTCTGCAGTATGAGTAAATGCCTTTGCTGCCAGTTTAAATCTTGTTTCAAAGGAAGTATTTCCAGTAGTTTTTATTTCATGTAATACTTTATCATAGTCTTTACAATCACAAACAACTGTAACATGATTATAATTTTTTGATGCTGAGCGGAGCATAGATGGTCCACCAATATCAATATTTTCTATAGCTAAATCTAAACTTACATTTTCTTTTTGAATTGTTTTTTCAAAGGGATATAAATTCACACAAACCAAGTCTATCAATTCTATATGGTTTTCTGCTAACTCTTTCATATGTTCTAAACTATCACGTTTAGCAAGAAGAGCACCATGAACCTTAGGATGAAGTGTCTTTACTCTTCCATCACAAATTTCAGGAAATCCAGTGATATCTTCAATATTCAAAACTGGAATCCCTTTTTCTAAAAATAATTTTCTAGTTCCACCTGTTGCTATTATTTCATATCCGCACTCTATTAAACCTTTAGCAAATTGATCCACATTTGTCTTATCACTTACACTTATTAATGCTCTCATACATTATACTCCTTCAACTAATTTTTTTATGACCCTAGGATAAAGTTCATGTTCTAACTCATGAATTTTATTTTCTATTTCTTCTAAACTCTCATCATTTTTATGAAAAGCAGCTTGATCAATAATTTTCCCACTATCAATTCCATCATCAACATAATGAACGGTAACTCCAAATACCTTAACACCATATGTGTACGCATCCTCTATCCCATGGGCACCTTTAAAGGAGGGAAGTAATGCTGGATGAATGTTGATAATTTGATTGGAATATGCTTCTAATAAAGTCTTCCCACAATAAAGCATATAACCTGCCAAGCAAATTAAATCTACTTTTCTTTCTTTTAATTGATAAACAATTTTTTGTTCATACTCTATTTTATTTAAACAATCTTTTAAAGATAAAATGTATGTTTCTATACCATATTGTTTTGCTCTTTGAATGACATAGGCATCTTTTTTATTTACAACCAAAAGAACTAATTTAGCAGGAATATAGCCTGATGCAATAGCTTTAGCAATAGCCTCAAAATTTGACCCATTTCCACTTGCAAAAATAGCTATATTCTTCACAAAATTTTCACTCCCTCTTCTTCAGTAATTCTTCCTATAACAAAAGCTTTTTCATGATTTTCTTCTAAAATCTGAAAAGTCTTGGTGATATCCATTGGATTAATGGCTAAGACCATGCCAATTCCCATATTAAAAATATTAAACATTTCTCTATGATGGATATTGCCTTTTTTCTCTAAAAATTCAAAAATAGGAAGGATCGGCCAACTCCCCTCTACAATTTCAATCCCCATGTTCTCTTTTAAAATTCTTGGAATATTTTCATCAAATCCACCACCCGTAATGTGAGCAACACCATGAACATCTACTTTCTTCAATAAAGCGAGAACTGATTTACAATAAATTTTTGTAGGAATAAGTAAAGTATCTCCAATTGTACCATTTAATTCATCCACCCATAAATCTAATGCCAACTCATTATCTTTTAAAATTTTACGAACTAGAGAAAATCCATTAGAATGGACCCCACTAGAAGCCAAGCCAATAAGTACATCCCCAACATTTACCTTTGAACCATCAATCAATTTTTTCTTTTCTACTACACCTGTAGTAAAACCTGCAATATCATATTCTCCATCTAAATACATTCCAGGCATCTCAGCAGTCTCGCCTCCAACTAACGCACATCCAGCTTGCCTACATCCTATAGCTACACCTTTTACTATTGACTCTATTTTTTCTGGTTCATTATGACCAACAGCAATATAATCTAAAAAATATAAAGGTTCTGCTCCTTGTGCTAAGACATCATTGACACACATTGCTACTGCATCAATTCCTATGGTATCATGGCGGTTCATTGCAAAAGCTAATTTCAACTTTGTACCAACTCCATCTGTACCTGAAACTAAAACTGGTTCTTTTATATTTAATTTAGATAAATCAAACATACCACCAAAAGAACCAATATTTCCCATACAACCAAAGCGGTTTGTGGAAGAAACATGCTTTTTTATTCGATGAACCACTTCATACCCAGCTTCTAAATTAACTCCTGAACTTTCATATACTTTTGATCCCATATTTTTACCTCCTACTTTTCATCCTTATTTGCATCTTTGATCGATTGATAAAGTGCTGTAGGATAATTTCCTGTGAAACATGCCATACATAAGTCATTTCTTTTAGCAGCTATATATAAATTTTCTTTTGAAAGAAAATGCAAAGAATCTGCTCCTATTTCTTTTCTCACTTCTTCAACACTATGAAATGCAGATATTAATTCCTCATAAGTAGAGGTATCTACTCCATAGAAGCAAGGATGCGTAAACTGAGGAGAAGCGATACGCACATGAACCTCTTTAGCTCCTGCTTCTCTTAATAATGTAACAATTTTTTTACTTGTTGTGCCTCTAACAATAGAATCATCAATTAAAACGATTCTTTGATTTTTAACAATTGAAGATACAGCTGATAACTTCATACGAACTCCCTTTTCTCTTGCCTTCTGTGAAGGGACAATAAAAGTTCTTCCAACATATTTATTTTTAATCAAACCCATTTCATATGGAATTTTACTTTCTTCAGCATAACCAATTGCAGCAGATAAGGAAGAATCAGGAACACCAATTACAATATCAGCGATTGTAGGAAATTCTTTATATAGAAGTTTGCCAGACTCTTTGCGAAAAGCATGTACATTTCTACCTTCAATATCACTATCAGGACGTGCAAAATATATATATTCCATTGCACACATATGATATCGTTTATATTTAGAATAGTCATAAGATTTTAATCCATTCTTATCTATAACAACTACTTCTCCTGGAGCAACATCCCTCACATAAGTTGCATTAATCACTTCAAAAGCACATGTTTCACTTGAAACAATATAGCCTCCATCTTTTTGACCTATTGATAATGGACGAAGTCCATATTTATCCCTACAAGCATATAACTTGTCCTTAGACAAGATTAAAAAAGCAAATCCACCCTCTAACATCTGCAAGGATTCTAATATAGAATCAATGCGATGCTGCTCATTTGAATCTTTTTTTATTAAATGAGCTAAAATTTCACTATCTGAAGTAGATTGAAAAATGCTACCTCTTTCCTCTAAATATCGTTTCAGTTCCTTAGAATTTACAATATTTCCATTATGAGCTAAAGCAAAATTTCCTGTATGATGATTAAAATAAAATGGTTGCACATTTTCTATTCCGCCGCCACCTGCTGTTGAATAACGGACATGCCCTATTGCCATATCCCCAGACAATGCTTTTACTTTTGCATCATCAAAAACCTCTGTTACCAAGCCTAATCCTTTTTGCTTATAAAATTTTTCACAATCTACTGTTACAATTCCACATCCTTCTTGTCCACGATGCTGTAAAGCATGCAAACCGTAGTAACAAACTTCACTTGCATTTTCAATCTGAAATGCCCCAAACACTCCACATTCCTCATGAAGCTCCCTTTCATTATTAAAAACCATATATACTCCTTTTATTCTATAGAAAGTAGTCGATTATAAATTTCTTCATAAGCATCAATTACATTTCCAAGATCTCTTCTAAATCGATCTTTATCTAATTTATCCTTTGTTTTTTCATCCCATAATCTAGCTGTATCAGGAGATATTTCATCTGCTAAAACAATCTGACCATCATTTGTTTTACCAAATTCAATCTTAAAATCTACTAAAATAACTCCTACCTTTAAAAATAATTCTTTTAATATTAGATTGATTTGAGATGTAATTTGATAAATTACTTTTAATTCCTCATAGCTTGCAGCATTTAATGCTACTGCATGATGATCATTAATTAAAGGATCTCCTAATGCATCATTTTTATAACAAAGTTCAAAAATGGCATTATTAGGAGTTGTCCCTTCTTTAATCCCTAATCGCTTTGACATAGATCCAGCAACAATATTGCGGACAATTACCTCTAAAGGAAAAATAGTTACTTTTTTGCAAAGCTGATCACGATCATTTAATGTTTTAATATAATGTGTAGGAATTCCTTGAGCCTTTAATTTGTTAAAAATAATTGTTGTTATTTTATTATTTAAAATTCCTTTATTGAAAATCTGTGCTTTTTTAATACCATTGTAAGCTGTAGCATCATCCTTAAAATGCATTAAAATTATATCTGGATTATCTGTTTTAAAAATTTGTTTAGCTTTCCCCTCATATAACATTTCTAATTGTTCCATATTGCTATTCCCCTTCTATTTTTTAAAATAATCAACTGCATTTTTAAATATGTTTTGTTCTTTGTTTCCATATATATTTTTAAATATATTTTCCTCATATCTTTCGGTATGTCCCATTTTTCCTAAAATTAATCCATCTTCAGAAATAATTCCTTCAATCGCACAATCTGACCCATTAGGATTATATGGTGCAACTTCTGTTGGTTTGCCATTTAAATCAACATATTGAAATGCAATCTGATGATTCATAATTAAATGATTTAAAACCTCTTCATTACAAACAAACTTTCCCTCTCCATGACTTACAGCTATATCAAACACTTCTCCACCATTAAAACTTGAAAACCATGGAGATTTTGTTGTCATCAGTTTAGTTGATACAATCATAGAAACATGACGATTGATATCATTTCTAAATAGAGTTGGAGAATCCTTTGTGATAGATCCTAGTTTTCCATAAGGAAGCAATCCTGATTTAATCAGAGCCTGAAAGCCATTGCAAATTCCTAGAATTAAACCTTTTCTTTTTAATAATCTTTCAATTGCATTTTTGACTAAAGATTCATTTAAAACATTTGCAATGAATTTGCCGCTACCATCTGGTTCATCTCCTGCACTAAAACCACCAGATAAAACGAGTATATCTGCAGCATCTATTTTTTTACTCATTTCTATGATAGAGTTTAATACATCTTCACTTGTTAAATTTTTAAATACAAAGGTTGAAATTTTAGCCCCTGCTCTTTTAAATGCTTTGGCTGTATCATAATCACAATTTGTCCCTGGAAATACTGGAATAAATGCAACCACTTCATCTTTATTTTTTAAAGGAATTATTTTTTCTTTACAAATTTCAACTTCTTTCATTAAACATTGATTTTTCACAGTAGACTTATAAATTTTTTCAAACTTCTCTGTATTTAAAATATAAAGATCATTTAAATCAAATTCAACTTCATTAAAAATACCTTTTTTCTCCTTTATTGTCTTACCTAGAAAAATTGCATTTGGATAATTCAACACTTCTGTTGATTCAACTAAAATAGACCCATAATTCAGTGCATTCAACCGTTCTTCATCATAAGAAATTTGAAAACCAATTTCATTTCCAAAACTCATTTTACTTATAGCCTCAATTACTCCACCAAATCCTAAAGCATAAGCAGAAATAATTTTTTTCTCTTTTATATTTTGAGTAATAAAATTATAGTTTTGTTTTAATACATTTGTATTTGGTGTATAGTTGTCATTTTCTTTATGATGAATTAAATAAAGATAGTTACTACTTCCTTTTAATTCAGGAGATATGATTTGATTTGCGTTAGCCAAGGAAACACCAAAAGCCATAAGCATAGGTGGTACATTTAAATCACCAAAAGTACCACTCATAGAATCTTTGCCACCAATAGATGCCAATCCAAAATCAAGTTGCATTTTCAATGCTCCAAGCAAACTAGCAAGCGGTTTTCCCCATGATTCTTTACAATTCATTTTCTCAAAATACTCTTGAAATGAAAAATGAATATTTTGATAATCTCCTCCAGCAGCAACAACTTTAGAAATTGACTCTACCATAGCATACATTGCACCATGGTAAGGACTATAACTTGATAAATAAGGATTATAGCCAAAAGATAAAATTGAGGCACTATTTGTATATTGATCTTTAACAGGTAACTTTTGCACAGATACTTGAGTTTCAGTTCTTTGTGTCTTTCCACCAAAAGGCATTAGAACTGTAGAACATCCAATACTTGCATCAAACATCTCAATTAACCCCTTTTGGCTAACTACATTTTTATCCGTCAAAGTATCTATAATTCTATTCCTTAATGGCTGTTTTTGCATGATAAATGGATTTTTGTTTTCCACAGATTCAATATGCGCTTTCGCATAATGCTTTGCACCAGCAGAATCAATAAAGTCACGATGTATATCCACTAACTTTTTCTTATGGTAAAACATAACTAGTCTAGGCTCTTTTGTAACTACAGCAACTCTGCTAACCTCAATATTTTCTTCTTTACAATATTCTTCAAATTGTGCAACATCTTTCTGCTCAACAACTACAGCCATACGCTCTTGTGATTCACTAATTGCAAGTTCAGTTGCATTAAGTCCATTATATTTTGTTGGAATCTTATCTAAATCAATTTGTAGTCCATCTGCTAATTCTCCAATCGCTACACTAACTCCTCCAGCACCAAAATCATTTGATTTTTTGATTAACTGTATTACCTCAGGTCTTTGAAATAAATGGGCTATTTTTCTTTCCTCAGGTGCATTTCCCTTTTGCACCTCAGAGGAACAAACCTCAATGGAATGAACCGTATGTTCCTTGGATGAACCTGTTGCACCACCAATTCCATCACGCCCAGTTCTTCCGCCTAATAACAAAACCACATCAGATGGATTTGGTCTTTGTCTACGAACGTAACTTGCCTTTACAGCACCAACTACTGCTCCCACTTCAAGACGCTTTGCAACATAATTTTCATGATATATTTCACGAACATGCGTGGTAGCTAGTCCAAACTGATTCCCATAACTAGAATAGCCTTGAGCTGCTTTCATAGAAATCATTTTTTGAGGTAGTTTTCCATTCAAAGTATCCTTAACATCCTTATAAATATCACCTGCACCTGTAACACGCATAGCTTGATATACATAAGCTCTTCCTGATAACGGGTCACGGATTGCACCTCCTAAACAAGTGGATGCTCCACCAAATGGTTCTATTTCTGTTGGGTGATTATGCGTTTCATTTTTAAATTGTAATAACCATGTTTCATTTTTTCCATCAACATCAATCGTTACATAAATTGAGCATGCATTGTTTTCTTCACTTTCTTCTAAATCCTGTAATTTACCAATTTTCTTTAAATACTTAGCACCTATACATGCCAAATCCATTAAACAAAGATCTTTACTCTTGCTAGATAGTTCCTCTTTTACTTTGTAATATAGATTTAAAGATTCTTCTAATTCTGATTTCATAAAAGATTCATCAATTGTAATATCAGTTAAAATAGTTTGGAAAGTAGTATGTCTACAATGATCAGACCAATAAGTATCTAAAATACGCAATTCTATTTCGTATGGATCCCTATTTTCTTTTATAAAATATGAAACAACACAAGCCAAATCAGAATCATTCATAGCTAAGCCCATATCTTTACAATATGCTTTTAATTGATGTTCTTTTAATGATCGGAACCCAGTAAGAAGCTTAACAGATTTGATTTCATTTTCTTCTAAATCAGATAAATGATTTAAATCTTTTTTACGTGCTTCAACTGTATTAATATAATACTTTTCTATTTTATTTAAATCCTCTATTATTAAATTCTCATCAAAAATTAATAATTTTCCAGAACGAATATTTATTTTTGCATTTGGGTCTAAAAGTTTAATACAGTCAATAGCGGAAGCAGCTCTTTGGTCAAATTGACCTGGTAAAAACTCTACTGCAAGATATTTTTTATTGTTCAAATCCAAAGAATCTAAAACATAATCTGTAACAGTTTCTCCAAAAACACGATATTTTGATTTTTCTAAAAGTTCTTTAGTAAATCCAAAAAGATCATAAATATTTATCAATCTAAGATGTTTTAAATTCAAATTCAAGTTTAAATTTAGTTCTTCTTTTAAAGCATTTGCTTCAACTTGAAATTGTTCTTTTTTTTCAACATAAATTCGATAGTTTGCCATATGTTACTCCTTATCTAATACGCTTTTATAGTTATGGACATATTCTTCATATTTAAGATTTGAAAAAGTAATGTGTCCCATTTTTCGTGTTGGTCTCATTTCTTCTTTATGATACATATGAATATGTATCTTTTCTGATTTGTTCAAATCTTTGATATTTTCTAAATCATTACCTAAGATATTTTTCATAATTGTTGGAGATATTAACTTTGGGTTTTCTAAAGGTTGATCTAATAAATACCTTGCTAACTCTCTATACTGATTGGTTGTACAACCTTCAATTGTATAGTGACCACTATTATGAGGCCTTGGAGCCATTTCATTAAAATAGAATTGATTACCTTTAACAAAATACTCTATAGTTAAGATTCCATAATAATTAGCTTGTTTCATAAATTGATAGGATGCATTAATTATTTTTTTAAATATTGGTTCTTCTCTATCAGCGACAACCAAATCTAAAATCCCTTTTCTATGAATGTTTTTTGTCAAAGGAAAATGAATGATTTTATCAATAGATCGAACCATTATAATGGATGTTTCAAAATCGTAAGATACATACTCTTCTAATATTCCTTCTTGATCTAAATATCTTTTTACCTGTTGGATATCCTTTGCTTCTTTCAAAAGGATTTGACCATGTCCATCATACCCCATTGTTGCAGTCTTATAAACACAAGGAAATCCTAAAAATTGAATCCCTTTTTCTAAATCCTCTAATGTGTTGATTGGATAAAATTTAGGAGTATTTAATCCAAATTGATTTGCAATTGTTTTTTCACGAATACGATTTTGTGAATCAAACAAAACAGAAATCCCTTGCTTCATATTGTAGTTTTCATTTAAATGTTTTAAATGATTTGCATTCACATTTTCAAACTCATAAGTGATTACATCTGCCTTCATCCCTAATTCTTTTAATCCATTTAAATCATTATATTCAGCAACAATTACTTCATCACATACAAAACTTGCAGGACAAGTAGGATTAGGATCTAAGCATATTACTTTTGCATTCAAATTGTGCAATTCTTCTGCAAGCATCATTCCTAATTGACCTCCACCTAGTATTCCTACAATCATCAGTTTCCTCCTAAACAAAAAACAGCACAAATATTGTGCTGTAATTTTTCCGCTTCAAAAAAAGCCATATTAAAACATACGGTATTATATACTATTCTAATATTTGCTTGAATCAAATCAAAAATTTGCATAAATTCCCCGATCCAAGTAAGTCTCATTCGCTTTATGTAATTTTTTCTTGTAGTCCTAAAATTGACGGTTTTAGGGTAGAGACTTGCTTACCATATTAAAGCTATTATACAAGAATTACATTTCAATTCTATCAAACTTAATTTAACTTGTAAAGTATAAAAGCGTTATCAATAAAATAAAAATATTAGAAAAAAATAAAAATCCATATTTTACCTTTATGAAATAAACTATGGCTAAAAATAATTAAAATCAAAGTTCTGTATTTAACACTTGCTGTGTTTGATTTCTCCTATATTTTTCTAATTTCTCTGCTAAGGCTCTGTCACTTAAAGCAAGAATACTTATTGCAGATAATGCAGCATTCTTTGCAGCATTTATAGCCACCGTAAGTACAGGAATACCTGCAGGCATCTGCACAATAGATAGTAAAGAATCTATTCCATTTAAGCTTTTAGACTTTACAGGAACTCCAATAACTGGCAAAGTAGTCATTGCAGCAACCATCCCAGGAAGATGAGCGGCTCCTCCTGCACCAGCAATAATAACCTGTATTCCTCTATCCTTAGCACTATGGGCATATTCTACCATATAATCTGGTGTGCGATGAGCACTGACTATCTTTTTTTCATATAAAACATTAAATTCATCTAATACCTTACAAGCTTCTTCTAAAACTTCATAGTCTGATTTTGAACCCATAATAACTCCAACTTGAATCATATTATCACTCCAATATTTAAAATATATTATAAAAAATCATAAATCGGCTTGTTCCTCTTAAATAAATCTAAATATAGTCTTCAAACCTTATACAATTATATCTTACCATAATCAAGCTTTAAAGTCATTACCTTTAGAAAGATTTCAATTATTAAAAATGTATTCTAATTTTCTAGAATACATTTTCTTTTGATTATTTTTCTAATACTTCAAATAATTTTTTAGCTGCCCCTTCTGGTCCATCATGCTCATGACCTAAAATAGCTAACTTGGTATAAAGTTCTCCCACTACAATATGATTTTCAAATAATTTAGTAAAAAAGTCATAAATTAATTTCTTGGTTTGTTCTTGACGTTGTACAGGTCCAAATGGATTGGCAAAAAATGATTCTACTAATCCAATTTCCTGTGTAGTACCCTTGGCACATCTAGCACCACGAATAAATGTTTGAATGGCTTCTTCTTTATTTTCAAAAATAGATAATTGATTTTCTACATCATCATAATTATTCGCATATAGAACCATATCTACTTTATAACCCTTCATAATTTGAGAATAAGTTGCAACAGGAACTACCAATCTTGAATTTACTTTATCTGGATTCATAAAAATTGCCCGGTCCATTTCCCTATAAGCATATCCAGATGCCATATCATCTAATCGAACAAACGCTCCTATTTCTGTTCCATATGCCATCACCTCATCATCTACAAGTTTTAAGGTACCCATATCATCAAAGACTGTCAGCTGAGAGGAAATATCCTCTCCTGCATATGCACTTAGAGCTTCTAAAGATTCACTTTTTCCTGCACCACTATCCCCAATGATAACCACATTTTTCACCACTCCTGTTTTCATTGTGATGCTTACACAAGCTCCATGAAGTGGTAAATATCCATGATCAATCATTTTTACATTATGAAGTGTTAATAACATTTTCTTCATATATCCAAAATAATCTACGGATTCATTATGAGGTGCTAAACCTATGTAAATGTCATTTTCTTTATCGTGATAAAATACAGATTCTCCTTCAATTTCAGCTCCAAAAATATACAACAAATCTGGCTTCACTCCATTACATTTATAAAGCGGAACAAATTCAAATAAGTTACATAAAGTGATTCCGTGAGCTAAATAATCCCTATGAAAATAAACATAAGCTAAGGATGTTCCTATTTTTGCTTGATAACAGTAATATTCTTCTGCTTTAAAAGCTGAGGCTATCTTATCAATAGGATTGTAATTTACCTCAGGATATGTTCCAGTTCTCTTATTTTTGTTTGAATATGAAATAAATGGTGGACGAATAAGTATTTGTTCAATCGCATTTGTTTTTGTTAAGAAATTATAGTTTGGATAATTCTTTGCCCAATTATGTTTTGAAATTAATAAGCCTGCATTAATACCCGCTGGTAAAGAACGATATATTGCAAAATTCTCTCCAAGAACCTTTTGTGAAATTGTACGATATGTATTTAATACAACATTCGTAAATTGATTCATTGTACCAGTAAAGGATGTTGACTCAATTCCTCCCACTTTACTTTTAGCAAATATAACTCCATAACGCTCTAATCTACGCCAATAATCATAAAAATTTTCTACCAATTCATATAAAATATCTCTATGGTCTAATATCATAGAAAAATGTCTACTGATTTGTCTTATTTCTTTAATTTCAAATTCAAATAATAATTTGAATAAAATAATGAAGTCTCTTTTAGGGTTGGATAAGACATCTATAATAGTTAAAACATCTTGTTTTTCCACCTTGTAAATATGATCCAAAAATCTCTCCCAAACCTCTTTAAAGCAAGCTGAATTTAATACCTCAACCTCATTTTTACAATAAAACTCTGAAAAATTAAGAATAACCTGTCTTTGACCTGTAACGTATTCCATCAATAATCTCCTTCCTAAAATAAACCAATAACTTTATTTTCTACAATATCCATATGATTTGCAGCAGGCTCCTTTGGAAGACCTGGCATTGTCATAATATCTCCACTTAACGCAACAATAAACCCAGCCCCAATAGAAGGTTTAACCTCTCGAATCGTAATACTAAAATCTTGAGGTCTCCCTAAAAGTTTAGGATTATCTGAAAATGAATATTGGGTTTTTGCTATACATATTGGTAATTTATCCCAACCATTATTTTTAATTTGCAGCATTTGATTTTTGGCAACCTGTGAAAATTCAACACTTGAAGCATCATAAATTTCTTTACAAATTTTAGTAATCTTTTGTTTGATTGTTAAATCTAATGAATATAAGGGACTAAATTGTTTTTGATCTTTATCTACTATATTCAATACTTTAGATGCCAAATCAATTCCACCTTTACTGCCATCTGTATAAACAGAAGATAAAGATATTGGATGATGATTATTTTGAGCCCAAGACGTTAAAGCAGCAATTTCTTCTACTGAATCACTTGCAAATTGATTAATTGCAATGACATAACCCAAATTATATTTTTTTATATTCTCAATATGCTTTTCTAAATTAGAAATGCCTTTTTTTAAAGCTTCAACATTTTCACAATTTAGCTCTTCTTTTAAAACTCCACCATGCATTTTTAAAGCACGTATCGTTGCTACAATTACCACACAAGAAGGCATAATATTTGCAGTTCTACATTTAATATCAAAAAATTTTTCAGCACCCAAATCAGCACCAAATCCAGCCTCTGTAACCACATAGTCTCCTAATCCCATTGCCATTTTTGTTGCAATAACAGAATTACATCCATGAGCAATATTTGCAAACGGTCCACCATGAATAAATGTAGGAGTGTGCTCTAATGTTTGAACTAAATTAGGCATTAGTGCATCCTTCATAATTAAAGTTACTGCTCCTGTTGCCTTTATATCATCTACAGTAATAGGCTTTTTCTCATAAGTATATGCAATTACCATTTTACTTATTCTATTTTTAAAATCTTCTAAAGAATCAGACAAGCAAAAAATTGCCATCACCTCAGAAGCAACAGTAATATCAAAATGATCTTCTCTAGGAATACCATTTAAATGTCCACCCAATCCAATAACAACATTTCTTAACGCTCGATCATTCATATCCAAACAACGATGAATTAAAATTCGAGTTGGATCTATACCAAGTGCATTGCCTTGGTAGATGTGGTTGTCTAACATTGCACATATTGCATTGTTGGCTGTGGTAATAGCATGTAAATCCCCTGTGAAATGTAAATTAATATCTTCCATTGGAATTACTTGAGCATATCCTCCGCCAGCAGCACCACCTTTGACTCCCATAACAGGTCCAAAACTTGGTTCTCTTAATGCAATAATAGTCTTTTTTCCCATAGCGCTTAAAGCATCTGCAAGACCAATTGTAGTAGTAGACTTTCCTTCTCCGGCTGGAGTAGGATTTATAGCTGTAACTAGTATTACTTTTCCATTTGGATTTGTCTTCATAATATCTAGATGCACTTTTGCCTTATACTTACCATATGGTTCAATACTTTCCTTTTGAATTCCTATTTTTTTTGCAATTTCTTTTATAGGTAAAATTGTTGCCTTTTGAGCAATCTCCAAATCTGTTAGCATAGCCATCATCCTTTCTTATAAACGATATAATTATCATACCATAAAATAGAATTAAAAGAAATAATTTAAAAATTATTGTTAAAAATTATTTTTCCCAAAATAAAAATTTACTAACAAAAATAAAAAACCCAAAGAACATATCTTTAGGCTTATCGTATTAAT